>CAZFDE010000093.1:0-9165 GCA_964517795.1 uncultured Pirellulales bacterium
CCGACGCCGCAGCCCGCCTCGAGCACATGCGCACCGGCCGGATAGGCCGTGCCATCGTGCAGGATCGATTCGAGAATCTCCGACTGCTCGTACAGCCGCCGCGTCTCCCGCTCGCTGTAACCGTGTATATACGCCATCATCGTTTATCCTCTAACCATGTAGAAATTTATCCACGCGATAAAAGATATATTATTTCAGGTCTTGCTTCAATCCTTTTATCAAAAGCAAGCCCGATACTTATATTGCCATGTCTTACATGAAACGGCTTTTTCTTGAAAAAGGCCGCCGCGGCCAATATACTCTTGAAATCTTAAAACGATTTGATAAGGGTAAAGATGTTAGGCTATTTTCGAAATCAGCGGGTCTTGTTCGGCGTCTTGTTGGTGCTGCTGTCAATCTTCGTTTACAGCATCCATTTTCTGATCTTCCACGACGCCCACCACATTTTTCTCTATCTGGTCGGTGACATCGCGTTCGTCTTTATCGAGGTACTGCTGGTCACCCTGATCATCCACCAGGTCATCAGCGACCGCGAGAAACGCGCGATTATGCAAAAACTCAACATGGTCATCGGCGCGTTCTTCAGCGAGATCGGCACCGACCTGCTCAGGGCTTTTGTCCGGTTTGATGTGACCCGCGATAATTTCGCCAACCATCTCAACATCGACGCCCAGTGGTCGCCCGATCACTTTGACAAGATCAAAGACCTGCTGGACAAAAAGGATTACAAAGTCAACAGCCGCGCCGGCGACCTGACCGCACTGAAACACATGCTCGTGGCCAAGCGAGAATTCCTGGTGCGGCTATTGGAGAATCCCAATCTCCTCGAACACGAGCAGTTCACCGAATTGCTCTGGGCGGTCTTTCATCTGACCGAGGAACTCGATTCGCGCAAAGACGTGGGCGAGGTGACCGACAAAGACGGCAACCATCTCTCCGGCGATATCAAGCGTGCCTATCGCCTATTGGTTCGCCAGTGGGTGATCTACATGGAACATCTGAAAACAGCTTACCCCTACCTGTTCTCGCTGGCCGTGCGGACCAATCCCTTCAATCCCGCCGCCACCGTCGAAGTGAAATAGCCAAGATGTAATGCAAACAAAAACAGCGTGATCTGATTGATCATTGATTAGTCGATTGACTGTCGGTAAGATGGAGCTTGCTTCCGTTTTGGATGAACCGCATTTGCCCGACGTTGGGAATGTATTTGATGTTCATGAGTCGATAAAGGATCCGTGCGGGCTTGGATTTTTGGGCGGCCTTGAACACCGCCCGCTGCATCGCCCGCGGCCAGGGAAACGCATAACCGCTGGGCCAGTACACGAAGACGGCTTTGCCGACCATGTATTCGCGCGGGACCGTACCGGTATAATCCACATCGTATTGCTGCCCGTCGTATCGAACCCCGGGCATCGTCCACCACCGGCCGTCCTGGCTGTTCGGGCTGTTGTCACCCAGCACAAAATACTGGTCGGATTTGAGATGGATCGGGTTGCCGCTGACGCCGTTGCCGTTATCGTGCCCGCGGCCGTACTTGCCGCAGGTGTAATGCGTATCGCGGTAGATGCCGATATGGGCGATCTGCAGTTTGCCGGCCCCCAGCAGGGCGACGGTCGGCTTGATATCCGGTGCGACCGGCCCGGCCGAATCCGGATCCCGACCCAGATCGTGACGCAGCGTTTCGTTGCCAACCTTCAGAATCAGTTCGTGATCGACATTGGCAAATTCGATCTGCAGCGGCCCGTCTAATGCGTCTTTCTCGATCTGACGACGGGCTAATTCGCTTTGCTGCCCATCGGGATCGATCCGCTCGATCGCCATAAATCCGTCACGGCGAACCCACCCGCGATAGCGGATCCCGTATTTACTCAGTTCGGCCCCGCTCCAGTAGTCAGCGCTGCCGCGCGCGATGAAACACACTTTCAAGTCGCTGCAATCGGGCTGATAGTCATAGGAATCGATGTCATTATAGGCGTAAGCCGTGCGAAAATCATTGCCGGCATTCGCATCATAAACCAGCTCATGCACCTGCTCTGGATCGGATTCGAGAACGAACCGGGTGGCGTCATTGGGATCCGTCCGCCAGCGCGATCCTTCGGCATTTTGCAGCGGCGGTATCCATCCCTGATGATTGTTGAAAACGCCTTTGGCCGGGAAAGCCGGATGATAGTCGTGATTGTGCACGACCATCCACATTTCGTCCTGGATATTGGAGGGCTTGCGGGCAATCTTGCCGTTGACATAAATATCCCCGTCGATGATCTCAATTGTTTCGCCGGGTTTGCCGACCAATCGCTTGATATAGTTGATCTGCGGCTCGACGGGATTATTGAACACCACAACATCCCAGCGATTCGGTTCGAAAAATTGATAAATGCATTTGAGCACCAGAATCCGGTCGCCGTTCTCGACATCGTCGATCATGGTATTCACATAACCACAGCTCGGACAGCGGCTGGCCAGTCGCAGACTGCCCGGCGGCACCGTTTCGCGCGGATAACCGTATTGTTCGGGCGTAAATCCGTAATCGTAGCGATAACCGCACTGCATGCACCGCAGGCGAAAGTGAGCGCCGTTGAGTGTCTCGGCCATGCTGCCGGTGGGGATGTGGAACGCTTCCATTACGAAAGTCCGAAAGATCAGCGCCAGAATGAACGCGGTGATCAGCCATTCGAATGTATGCGCGACCTCTTTGGCCCGGTTCTTTTTGGGCTTACGGCGACGATTGTCGGAATTCATATACAACGATCCTTCGATCAAATTCAGATTAAAACAACAAATTATGCCCCATCAAAAGCGAACGGTCAAGTTCTATATCGTGTTCGCGGAAATTTGTCCTGACCGTACGATCAACCGCGATGCCGAACCCATGTAACCATATGAATGGAAAAAAGTTATAATTTTTTTTAGCATTGATTGACTGTCCAGGCGAAGCGGCCAAGGCCTCGAATTGCCTGTATTTTGCCTGAAAATCGCGATTTCAGCCGGTTTGGATGGTTTTTCTGCGGGGATAAAAGAAATTTTTTTGTCTAAAAATTTTTTTTAAAATTGCTTGATGAATAGAAGTCGTTGTAGTATAGTAAGTTGCAGTTGCAGGCATTTCGTTTCGACCTGCGTCGGGCGGCATACCTGCAAAATAAGATAAATAGAAAATATCCTGTTTTGATGTAGCTGAGGATAACGATGTGCGGTGGTTTGAAGATGAAGGTTTTTGAGGTGTCAACTCGAATATTTACCATAACTTATTTCACCAACTGTATTTTCCAGATATGAGGTAACCTATGGCGACCATAACAAAGAAGGAATTGATCGATCGTATTTCCGAAAGCACACAGGCCAAACGCGTCCTCGTCAAAAAAGTCGTTCAGTCGTTTCTTGACGAGATCACCAACGAGCTGTGCCAGGGCAACCGGCTTGAGTTCAGGGATTTCGGCGTCTTTGAGACGCGCACCCGGGCCTCACGGATTGCTCAGAATCCAAAGACCCTTGAGCGCGTGGAAGTGCCTGCCAAACGCACGGTGAAATTCAAAATGGGACGGTTGATGCGGGAAAACCTCAGCAAGCCCGAACCCGCAACGCCCCCGCAAGAGTCGCAATTATAGTACAGTAAATCGATAAGCGGTAATCAGTAAATGCGTTCCGAAAGGAGCCTCATATGACTGAGGGAAAGGTCAAGTGGTTTAATTCAAGAAAAGGCTATGGTTTTTTGACGACCGGAGAAGGCCCCGATATTTTTGTCCATTACTCCAATATCGACGGTGACGGCTTCAAAACCCTTGCCGAAGGCGACGACGTAACATTTGAGATCGTCAAAGGCGAAAAAGGGCTTCGGGCGGAAAAAGTCGCTCAAAAAACAGAGGCCAAAGCGGCAAAGAGTTAAGAAATCTCTCTCAGAGTATTGAACATGTTTTGAACACGTCGCGGCAGTCAGCCACACCGAGAGTGTATAAACTCAGTGCATCGGTAAACCTCGAACGTTTCGGAATGTTTAAAATGCGATTGTGAAATGCTTGTGTTTGTCTAACATCTTGTTTTTAAGACAGTTATCTCTTTTGGAAGAGACCTCGACGCGCCGCAGCGAATCCGGGCACCCCGGGTGGTGTGAGGAGATTTTATTTTTATGCTTGTCAAAACGCCATAAGCTGTTAAAAAAGGCGCTTTAAGAGAAATTTGAAAGGGTCGGAAAATGACTATGAAAACGGAAATGAAAACATTATTACTGGGTATCTTGCTGGGTGCGGCCCTGACGCTGATGATCGGGGCGATCGGCGGGGCATCCTCCAGCGATTTTGGTTTCGCGATCGAGCCGCAAGGCAACGCACTGATCAGTACCCAGGACGGTGGTTTGTATATCGTCAATCCGAAAACCGGAATGGCCAGCCGGGTGGTTTACGCCGGCTTGGATGCGGAACCGGATGATTCTCGAAAGTCGCGGGCGAAACCGCTGTTTTTGACCGGTACCGGCGAGAAAGAAGAATCCGAGTCATCTGATGAATCACCCGGCGGCAGACGCATCCGGCGATATTAGCGGATAACATTCGATCGTCCGTGAAACTGAAGATCGAAAAAGAAAAAACTTAAACACAAGCGTTTGAACGAGGTAATATCATGGCCAAAGCACATGTATATCAGCGCGATCACATCAATACCGATGAGATCATCCCGGCCCGGTATCTCAATACCGATAACGAGCAGGAACTGGCGAAACACTGCATGGAAGATATTGATGCGGATTTCGTAACCAAGGCGTCGGCGGGCGATATGATCGTCGCCGGCGAGGATTTCGGCTGCGGCTCCAGCCGCGAGCATGCCGTCTGGGCGATCCGCGGAGCAAAAGTCCAAACCGTGATCGCCAAATCATTCGCGCGAATCTTCTACCGCAACGCGATCAACTGCGGCTTTTACCTGGTCGAAACACCGGATGCCTTAACGATCAACGACGGCGACGAGCTCGAGATCGATTACACCGCCGGCCGTATTATGAATAAGACCCAGGGCAAAGAAATAGTGTTTACACCGCTGCCCGATTTTGCTATCGAGATTATCAATGACGGCGGATTGCTCGAACATATAAAAAAATAAAGAAGAATACAGCCTGCCGTCGTTCAAACTATGGCAAGGTAAAAATACAGAATACAGAATACAGAATGTTGAATGCCCGCCGGGCATAACTTAATTATAAAAAATCTGTGTGAATTAATGAAATCAGTGGGTAAAGATAAAACCGTTTAATCGGTGGTTAAAATTGAAAGGATAGTACAAGTGGCAAAGACGTACAAAATTGCAGTGATTCCCGGTGACGGCACCGGGCCGGAAGTAACCGTAGAAGCGGTCAAAGTCCTCAACGTTGCGGCCGAGAAATTCGGCTTCAAGGTCGAGCTGACCGAATTCGATTTCGGCGGCGAACGCTATAAACGCACCGGCGAGACCCTGCCGGACAGTGCGATCGATGAGTTGCGCAAATTCGATTCGATCCTCTTGGGCGCAATCGGGCACCCGGACGTCAAGCCGGGCATCCTCGAAAAAGGGATTCTCCTCAAAGCGCGGTTCGCGCTGGATCAATACATCAACCTGCGGCCGGTGCGGCTGTACCCCGGCGTGCCGTGCCCGTTGACGGACAAAGGCCCCGAACAGATCGATTACGTTGTCGTCCGCGAGAATACCGGCGATCTCTATACCGGTACCGGCGGCTTTACCATGAAAGGCACCCCGCAGGAAGTGGCGGTCCAGTCGGCCGTCTATAACCGGTTCCAGGTCGATCGCTGCCTGAAATTCGCATTCGAATACGCCAAAAAGCACGGCAAAAAGGCCCGCGGCAAGGGCGATGCCAATACGCTGGCCCTGTGCGGCAAGACCAATGTTTTGACCTACGTCTATGACCTCTGGGAACGGGCGTTCGAGGAAATGGGTCAGGCCGAATATTCCGATATCGCGCGGGACTATTACCATGTCGATGCGACGTGTATGTGGATGGTCAAGAATCCCGAATGGTTTGACGTGATCGTCACCGGCAATATGTTCGGCGATATCATCACCGACCTTGGCGCGATTACGCAGGGCGGGATGGGCATCGCAGCCGGTGGTAATATCAACCCCGAAGGCGTCAGCATGTTTGAGCCGATCGGCGGCTCGGCCCCGAAATATACCGGCAAGGGCGTGATCAATCCGCTTGCAGCCGTCTGTTCGATGCAGATGATGCTTGAAACCCTTGGCGAACAGCAAGCGGCCGACAGCGTCGAAGCGGCCGTCAAGTACGTCACCGGCGAAAAACTCGAATCCATGCAGGCCGGCCGAATGGGCTATTCCACCAGCGGCGTCGGCGACCTCGTCGCCGAAAAGGTGGCGCAATAGCCTGTAGCGTATCGCGTTTAGGATATAATAAGGATAAGGCGGCCGCCGGCGGCCGGTGGCCGCAGTGAGTAGTGAATGGTGAGTAGTGAGTAGCATTGTGGAGGCCCTTCGGGCGACAATCCTTATTTTCTGGGTTGAAAAGCATGCTCGGCATCGCAAAATCCTTATTATTAGGCTGAAAACCCAAGGTGCTCATCAAGGGGCTCAAGGTTTGCTCGAAAATCCTCATTTTTAGCTCAAAAACCTTAAGGTGCTCAAGGTGCTCAAGGGGTGCGGCCGTTCCGGCCGCAGTGAGTAGTGAATCGTGAGTAGTGAGTAGATTGTGGGATCTGCCTTCGGCAGATGGCCAAATTCATTTTTCTGCTCCTTTCGGTTGAAGGTTGCCAAGCAAGGCTGCCAAATTTTCCGGAAAAACCGCATTTTTGAGTGAATATCCCGAAGGCTGCCAAGGGTGCCAACATTGCCAAGGGGTCCAAGCAAGGGTCCAATGGACCCCTTAAAATCGCGGTTTTTGGCTCAAAAAGCTTAAGGGTGCCAAGGGTCCAAGGGTCCAAGGGGGTCAAAGTTGTCGCGTCTTTTTCGTTGCGTTTTGTAAACATTGCGTTCCTTTTAAAAAACATCATGCGTTTTGTTTGCTCAACTGAAAAGTTAAAAGTTGAAAGTCAAAACCAAAGCTGGAAAAGTTAAAACTGTTGCGGCCGCTACGCGGCGTCAATTTTTAACCGATCTCTCGACTGCGCTCGAGATGACGGACTGTCTCGCTCGGAGGATTTTTTCCTCCAGATATTGCGTATTATAACATATTTTTTAAATTTTTTCAAATGAAAAATGATTTTTTTGACACGAGTTTACACGGGATTGACACAGTTTTTTATTTTGTGCCACCGAGCACACAGAGGACACAGAGATAAAAGATGGTAAAGCGGTTGCGGTTGCGCGGCGCGTATCGGTTGCGTTATGCGTTTGCGGGCAGGACGGTGCAACAACTCCACCGTACATACCCTGTATGCTGGGCAAGCTGCTTTGCTACACGGATTATGTTTTGACGGTTCGCTGTGCGAACTTTGTGTACTCATCGGCAAGGTCTCTGCAAACCCGTTTGCTCGCCCTTTTCGAATCGTCCACACCCTTGTCAGGGCTTTGTCAAAACCATTCGCGGCACAGTGCTCGGCGGGCGTTCAATGACGGCCCCCTTTTCACCAAGCGCGCTTGTTCACAGGCTGCCGCCTTGTCCGCAAAAAGCTGCCGCTTTTTATTCATTTGGCCGAGCTACCGCACCTAATTGAAAAGACGAATTAGGTGCGGGACGGGCATTTTTATCATTTGCCGGCGGTTGCCAGAATGTTTTGGCCGACAGGCAACAAATAAAAAACAACCACGGATGGCACAGATTTTCACGGATTTTTAATTTTGTTGATTAAGTTCGGTGATGGGGGTATGATGAAAAGGCATTTTTAAAAGGATTTAAAGAATACGAGAAAGGTTTCCAGCGTCAAAATAGATAAGAGTACATAATATATTTGTTTAAAAAGAAAGGAATAGTTCACGATGAGAAATAAAAAATGCATCTTGTGCCTTTCACTTTCATATGTTTTATTGTTATTAGTACATGGTTGCGTTGGACCGTTAGTGCCGGTTATAAAGTTAAACCGTGAAACGGCCATGCGCCTGCGAAAAGAGATTTCGATTTATGAAATATCACAATTAAAAGATACAGAATTTGTACGTATAGCCCAAGTTGAAGCAACTTCCTGTATGAACAAGATTTGGGATCCACCTTCAAGTGAAGAAGATGCTTTAGATCAATTACGGTACAAAGCAGCAGCGATGGGTGCTAATGGACTTACAAATGTAATTTGCGAAAAGTGTGAAGGAACTAATTTGGCCAAAAATTGTTGGAACTCCGTTACTTGTTATGGTGTAGCAATTTTATTGGAGCCCACTAAAGAAGGAATAAAAAAACAGTCTCAAGAAATCAGCAAATCTATCGCCACGGGATTCGCAATTACAGAAGATGGTTATATTGTAACTGCTAATCACACAGTTGAGGATGCAAAAAAGATAAATGTATATCTAACACGAGACAAATCTGTGTCCGCCAAAGTTGAACAAAGCGACTATGTAAATGATTTGGTATTGCTGAAGATTGAAAGTCGAACTCCAACCTTTCTAAAAATCGCTCCTATGCGATCAGCTAAAATAGGCATGAAAGTATTTACAATAGGTTTTCCGGTTAGCACTGTCTTAGGGAGAGAGGCAAAATATACAGAAGGTGTAATTAGTTCTATCACAGGAATTAAAGATGCAGCAACGTATCTTCAGATTACAGTCCCGATACAACCAGGAAATTCGGGAGGTGCATTAGTTAATGAAAAAGGGGAGGTTGTTGGAGTTATTACTTCAACAGCTGCTATAATGCCATTTATACAAGAAACAGGCACTTTGCCCCAAAATGTAAATTGGGCTGTAAAGGCAGATTATATAAAACCTATGATTGAACTTCCAAAGTGTGAAACATGTAATCACAACAGAGAGCAAATCATAGAAAATGTTAGAAACGCAACTTTTTTAATCGAGGTTGAATACTAAAAATTATCTTTGGGCATTTTGGTGCGATTTTCCCCACCTATTTATAAAGCCAAATAGATGCGGGGTAGATCAATTCGTCGTTGGTTGCTCGTAGATTGCCCGCCATCGTGAAACGATGTCGAGGTAAAAGGTCCTTCGGGCGTTTATTTTTAATCCGCATGGGCAAGCCGGCCTTCGCATAAAGCTACGACGAGGCAGGCAAGTTGCCCATCCTACCCTACTTCG
>CAZFDE010000094.1:0-8978 GCA_964517795.1 uncultured Pirellulales bacterium
AGGGCTATTTCTGCAGCACCGGTTCGTCAAAAGCTCCAAAGACTGGTCCGTCTGACTTACACGAGTAGCCGATTACGCTGAACTTAAATTGTGCGATCCTACCAAATTCGATTGTTTTGTAACTTAAGACTAACTCCTCACGAATGACGGCTAATTAAGCGTTGCCATCTGGATCTGGTCGGCCAGGCTCTCGGCGATCGCAGCGAGCACCCACTGGGTATCGGCGTACTGGATTTGCTTGTCAATGCGAACGGTCACGATCCGCTCATAGGGGTTGAGTTTGGCCAATCGCTGATCGAGCTGTTGACAGATCTGGCGTTTCAATTCGCGGCCGGGGGATGCATCGATAATCTGCGAACCGACAGCGTAAACGACCCGATCCTCTCGGCGCATCGCGGTCACGGTTGTTTGCGGGACGTTCGGCGGCAATGCCGCGACGGCATAATCGCAATGGTCGGGGACATCGACCTCGAAATTCTCCGCCTCGATGAACTGCGAGACGATCACAAAGAAAATAATCAGCAGAAACACAATATCGATGATCGCCGTCATATTGAATGACGGTTTGTTCGTCGAGCCGTTATCGAATGGCGAGCGGATCATCGATGTTCATCCTTTCAATACGAAGCGGGCTGGCGGGATGCATCGGTGCCGGCCGTGCGGATCTCGCGGATCGGCTGCTTCTTGTTTTTCTGTTCGATAAGCCGTTTCAGACTGCGGCGGATCTCCGGCACGATCTCCTCGGATTCGATCACTGCGTCGCTGATCATCGTCTCGATGCGGTTCTTGAAAAAGCCATAGAGAGTAACCGACGGGATCGCGATCAGCAATCCCCAGAACGTGGTCACCAGCGCAACGGAAATCCCCTCGGCCAGTTGCGACGGCTGGGGCTGGCCGCCCGCGGTAACAATCGCGTTAAAGATCTTGATCATGCCGAATACCGTGCCGAACAGCCCGACCATCGGCGAAACATTACCGATGATATTGAGCCATTCGATCTTTCGCAGCAGGCCCCACGCCTGGTCCTGAAGCGATTCGGAAAGCGTGTTGCGCATCCGGAACCAGTCGCCGCGGCCGTGAGTAACCGCCTTGACCGTCGCCACCCGCACCAAGTCGTTATGGCCGCTGAGGTGTGTTTCGAGCTGTTCGATGCCGCGCCGGCGAATCGTATTGGCGACGTCACGACCGATGCCCTCGGGCAGCAGCGATCGGCGGCGCAGCATGAATAACTGCTCGACAATGAAATACACCATAACCAGTGACATCGGCAGCAATACAAACCAGACGATCGGGCCGCCGGCGATCACAAACTGCTGAAAGAATGTTTTTGTGCTGACATCGGACTCGGCCGTATCCTGTAAGTTCACATGCATGGTGGCATAAATCACCGCACCGACCACCACCAGCCCGAATACCAGAAAGATCGAACGCATTAGTATTTTATTGCTCATCGTTTAATCCTCACCTTCAATAAAAGTAGCACGGCCCCCGCTGACCGATGCAACCGTCTCTAAGAGGTCCCGGTCATCCTGCTGGGGCCAGAACCCGATCGTATGAATCATGGTCTGCGGACAATAGTCCGACAGCATCGATTCAAGCTGCCGGGCAAACGCATCGTTGCCCTGGCCGCCCAGATCGAATCCGTCACTGAGAAAATAAATACAGGAAACCGGATCGCCGGTTTCGTCTTTTAATGTCATTGCCTGCTCCAATGCGGTCATGGCATTGGTCCGCCCGCTGCATTGGATCGAATTGATAAAGCATTCGGCCAGTATCTTATTGGCTTCGGTGGCCCGCAGTAACCGTCCTTCGCCGACCTCAAAGACATACCCGCCCCCGAAAAAGATCAGATAAAAATACTGGTCCGGCTCGAACCGCTTGACGGCTTTTTTTAATTCGCGTTTGACCTGTCCCAGCAATCCTTTCATGCTGCCCGAGCAGTCCACAACGTAGCATATCTTGCGGGCATTTGTGCGGGTCCCGAAAAACGTTTCCTCTCGAACCTGCTCGGTCAATACGGCCAGCGGTTCGAACGGTCGATCTGCAGCCGCCGTTGCGCACGGATCGCGTTGGGGCGTTAAGCTCAGCGGACCCTCGTCAAATATCTCCATTTGCGAAAACGTCGGCCGCGTTTGGGGTTCTGCGGCGGTAACGGATTTACTGACCACGTTGGGCTTGGCGAGCACGGGCCGGGATCGAAGAAATTGCTTCACTGATGAAATGCGGGCCGCCACATCAGGCCGGTCGTCCTCGTGAGCCGGGCCGTCGGAAAAGCCGACGAACGCGAAACTCGCCAGGATCATCCCATGCAGCAGCAGCGACGCCGTCCATGACCAGATGCGAACCGCTTGTTTGTGTTTTGGCGAATCCATTCCAGGTTCAATTGTCCATCCGTTATTCGACGACTTCAACCATCGAAAAACTGGGTACCAGCATATTATACATCAACACGGCATTACCGTTATGCAGGCGAATACAGCCCTGCGAACTGGCCTTGCCGATCTCGTCGGGTTCTTTGGTGCCGTGAATGGCGAATCCCTCGCGGCCCTTGGCGTTACCGCTGATCCCTTCCAGTGCGATCCAGCGCGAACCCAGCGGGTAATCCGGATCGGCGGGCTTATACGTTTTGCCGCTGATCGGATCGGTCCAGGTGGGGCTGATCAATTTGCCCTCCGGCTCGACCACCCACATGCCGGTCGGCGTCTCCATACCGGGTTTGCCCAGTCCCACCGGAAAACTGCGGACATACGTGTTTTGCAGATACAGATCCAGCGTGAATGTCGAGCGATAAACCCGCGCGTGGAACGGGCCGTGGATCACCTTGATCCGTTCGCCCGCCCGCAGCGCTTCGGGCCGATAGATACTGTTAATCTCCATCAGAATCTGATACGGCACCTTGTTGCGTTTGGCGATGCTTTGCAGCAAATCGCCTTTTTGAACCTTATAGACGCCGCAGAGTTTATCCTCGGGATACACCGTTCGCCCAAACAGCCATTGCTCGCTCAACTGGCTCATCAGCGCCTTGATCGCTTGGCGCTGCTGCGGGCTCATCGTCAACGGAAGCAATTCGTTGAGCCGGTCGCGCGCTTCGATGACATTCGACGGATTATCGTTGAGCATTTGCTCAACCGCAGAAATGGCGATCGCGATCCGATCGTTCGGCTCGGCGGAAACATCAACCTGGCTGTGTGCGATCTCGGGCTCCTCGACCGGTACCAGCATCGAAGGGGTTTCCGGCGGCAGTGTACTGACCCGCTCGGGGGTCACTTGCTGAACCGTCGTATCGGTCAGCGGGGTTACCGGTGACGGATTGGGATTTTGCTTATCGCGGGAGATCACGATCCCGACAATGATCCCGATGATAATGATAACAACAATGACATAAATCCAACGCTGCAAACTGAATCGCCGATATGGGTAACGGGCCATTCGATACTCCTTTTTCTAAACACGTCTATCCTTAAACACCATTATGTCCGGTCAAAATAAATGACATCCTTATCGGTGACCAGCATATCCATCGGGATATCACTATCGTCCACCGGTACAGATTCGAGATACTGTTCGGAAAATGCGAACCCGCAGCGTTTTGCCTTAAGGTTGGGATTCGAGAAAAACCGGTCATAGTACGCCCCGCCGCGGCCGATGCGATTGCCGCGGTGATCGAATCCCAAACCCGGCGTTACCACCAGATCAATTTCCTTCAGCGGCGAAGGAAGCCCGGTGATCGGGTTACGCAGACCCGGCACTTCGGTCGAAAATCCGGTCTCCAGCGAATTGATCTCCACCGGCAGAATATGCCGCTGTTCCCATGAAATTTTGGGAACGGTTACGATCTTGTTATGCTGCCATGCGTTGAGGATCGCATCGGACGTATCGATCTCGTTCGGCAGCGACAGAAACAGCATCACCACATTGGCCTTTTTGAACGATTCGGTGGATACCAGATTTTTGCAGGCCTGACGGCTCTTTTCGGTTCGCTGCGTTGGGCCTATATCAATCAGAATCTTCCGTAATTCTTTTCGTAATTCAATTTTCTCCATTCAGCCTTCCTTCTTGCTGCTACCCCGTGTAGTTTGCCTATTTTGTATCAATATTTCGAGCTTTTGTAAATACTGTGTGATATTTTTTTCGTATCCGCGGTTGACAGGCCGATAATAACGGCCTTTGGCGTCCGGTTCGATGTATTTCTGGTCAACATACCCTTCGGAAAAATTATGCGGATATTTGTAATCGGCGCCGATGCCGGCCTTTTTGGCGGCCGCATAGTGGCTGTCTTTGAGATGTTTGGGCACCGGGACCGTCTTTTTTGTCCGTACATCCTGCGATGCGTTCCAGATCGCCGTGGCCGAGGCATTCGATTTAGGGGCACACGCGACATAAATCGCCGCCTGAGCCAGCGGCAGTTGGGCTTCGGGCAGACCTACGAATTCTGTGATCTGAACGGCCGCCGCGGCCAGAACCGTTGCCATCGGATCGGCATTGCCGACATCCTCAGCAGCACAAACTGCAATGCGGCGTGCGATAAACCGCAAATCTTCGCCGCCGACCAGCATTCGGGCCAGCCAATAGACCGTCGCATCCGGATCGCTGCCGCGCATGCTCTTTTGCAGCGCACTGGCTAAATCGAAATGCGTATCGCCGGTACCGTCATATTCGATACTTTTCTGCTGAATGGATTCTTTGGCAACATCGAGATTAAAATCAATTTTATCTTTACACTGTTTGGCCTGCGAAAGCACTCCGATCTCAAGGGCGTTCAGGGCCTTGCGCGCATCGCCGTCGCAGGTCACCGCCAGAAATTCCAAAACGTTTGGCTCGGTCTCAACGGGATATTTACCCAAGCCGCGCTGCGCGTCTTTCAGTGCCCGATCCAGCAGACCGACCACATCGTTTTTATCGAGCGATTCGAACTGAAAGACCGTGCTTCGCGAGATCAATGGCGAATTGACGGCAAAATACGGATTTTCCGTCGTTGCGCCGATCAAAATCACCACACCGGTCTCGACATCATCGAGCAGGACATCCTGCTGGGCGCGGTTGAAGCGGTGGATCTCGTCTATGAATAATACGGTTTTGGCGCCCTTGGCGGCCAGGCGGTCTTTGGCTTGAGCGATGACCTCGCGAATATCCTTGACCGTCGCGGCCGGGGCGCTGAGATAATGGAACTGCGCCCGGGTGATATTGGCGATGACCATCGCCAGTGAGGTCTTACCCGTTCCGGGCGGGCCGTAAAATATCAGGCTGCTGAGCCGGTCGGCTTCGAGCATCCGCCGCAGAAGTTTGCCCGGCCCGAGAAAATGCTGCTGACCGGCAAATTCCTCGAGCGTCCGCGGCCGCATCCGAACCGCCAGAAGAGCCGCTTCATCGAACCGCGCTCGCTCATTTTCACTGAAAAGCGTCTTATCACCCTGATTTCGTGCCATCGACCGCATTATACCGCTTTTGGCCGCTTTTTGAAAGCCAATTCGAGGGACCCTGCTTCTAAACAGTAAGATAAAAAGGTGAAAAATCTTATGCGGCCGATTATAATTCATTCAACGATTATCCTGTTCTGTGACCAATCGGACAATTGGTGATCGTGAATGATTGAGCTCAACATAAAAAGAAGATGCGAAACACACTGACAAAACATCAGCAGATTTTGATCATTGCTGCGGCGATTGCGATCATCACAATTGTCGCATTCGAACAGGTGCGCGTGTGCGGCTTTGTTGACCTCGATGATTACCGCTATGTGACCCAAAATCCGCATATCGAAAACGGCCTGACGGTCAACAGCGTACGTTGGTCGTTGACGAGCTTTTATGCGGCCAACTGGCACCCGCTGACGTGGATCAGTCATATGGTGGATATCGAGCTGTTCGGTCTCAATCCCGCCGGTCATCACATCGTTAACCTGATCCTGCACATCGCCGCAAGCGTACTGCTTTTTGTCGTCCTTTATCAAATGACCGGGCAATTGTGGCCCGGTGCGGCCGCGGCATTATTATTTGCTGTCCACCCGCTGCATGTCGAATCGGTCGCGTGGATCGCCGAGCGAAAAGATGTGCTCAGTACAGTCTTGGCGTTGCTGACAATATTACTCTATCTGGCTTACACCCACAGTCGAAAACGCTCCCGCTATATCGCTGTGATCGTCGTCTTCGCGCTGGCGCTGGCCGCCAAACCGATGGTGGTGACGCTGCCGTTTATCCTGCTGCTGCTGGACTACTGGCCGCTGCAGCGGCTGCAGTTGAAACGGGAATCATCTTTAATGTCAATCAAACCGCTGGTGATCGAGAAACTGCCGCTGTTCGTCCTCTCAGCCGGCTCCTGTGTCTTAACGATGCTCGCACAAAAAAGCCATGGCGCTGTCGCGTCGGTGCCGCTAGTGTACCGAATCGCCAACGCGATCAACAGCTATGCGGCATATCTGGGCAAGACCTTCTGGCCGGTGAACCTGGCGGTGTTTTATGCGCCCGATCGGGGCGGGATCGATCCGACCGCATTGATTATTTCGCTGATCGTTTTGGCTGCTATTACTGCAGCGGTCGTTTATCTGCGTCGAAGCAAATATCTGGTCGTCGGATGGCTGTGGTTTCTGGGCACACTGATACCGGTGATCGGTTTTGTTAAGGTCGGTGATCAGGTGATGGCCGACCGGTACATGTACCTGCCCTCAATCGGTATCTTCGTCATGCTCTGCGGAGGTGTTGCAGACCTGTCACGAAAGCTGAATATTTCCAAAAAAGCTTTGGCGACCGTATGCGTAATCATTATAACGACATTGGTTATTCAAACCCGAAAACAAGTCCTGACCTGGCAGAACGATTATACTCTGTTTCAGCATTGTCTGGCGGTAACCGGGGACAACCCGATCGCCTATAACCGCCTCGGCGTGGCCTATTCGCGCGACCGAAAATACGAACAGGCGCTCATGTGTTTCCGCAATGCGTTGAAAATCCACCCTGATTTTCGACGGGCCCGCCAGCACGAAGCGCTGACATTGCTGCTGATGAGCGACTTCGATGCGGCACAGAAAAGCCTGGAGAAAGCGCTCGAACTGGACGACACCTGGGTCAAAGGACACCGCAATCTCGCGACGATCCACAGCCTCAACAGTCGCTATCTGGCGGCGATTGATCATTACCAAAAAGCGATCGAACTGGACAAAACCCACGCGCGGACCTGGGCGAATCTGGCGATGACGCATCTGATGATAGGCGATACGGTCAATGCACAAAGCTGTGCCGAACAGGCCGCCGCACTTGATCCCGACGATCCGCAATGCCGGAAAGTCCTCGATAAATGCCGTTCACAGCAGTAACCGCCTCAAATTGCGACAAATATCTTTTACTTGCCCGCTGGGGGTGATTCGCGTATCCTTTAGCAAAAGGTTTTTGTTAATCAGGGACGTGATAATGCAAATTAAATTGACGTTTCTCGGGGCGGCCGGCAATGTGACCGGCTCGCGTTTTTTACTGGAAGCTGACGGCAGCCGCGTTCTGGTCGATTGCGGCCTGTATCAGGAGCGGCAGTTTCGCGACCGAAACTGGCAGCCGTTCGTGGTTGACCCGGCCGGTATCGATGCGGTCCTGCTGACCCATGCGCATCTGGATCACTGCGGATTGCTCCCCAAACTGGCCAAAGAAGGCTTTAAAGGCCCGATCTACTGTACCGGTGCGACCGCCGAGATCGCCAAAATCGTCCTGCTGGACTCGGCCAAGCTCCAGGCCGAAGATGCCGCTTACAAGGCCAAGCGCCACGCCAAAGAAGGCCGCAAAGGCCCCTATCCCGTCCAGCCGCTTTATACCGTCGAGGATACTCAGGCATGCCTGCAGCAGTTCACCCCGATCCGCTATCAGGTGCCGTTTCGGGTTACCGACGGGATCGAAGCGGTCTTCAGCGACGCCGGCCATATCCTCGGCTCATCCATCATCCGCGTCAATGTTCGCGAAGACGGCGAGCTGCGAAGCGTATTGTTCTCCGGTGATATCGGCCGACCCAACCGGCCCATCGTTCACGATCCGGAAAAACTCAAAGACGCCGATTACGTCCTGGTCGAATCCACCTACGGCAATCGCGTGCATGAAGAGGTCGAAGACGTCCGCGTCAAAATGGCCGAGGTGATCAACCGCGCCGTCAAACGCGGCGGCTGCATCGTCGTGCCGAGCTTTTCGGTCGAGCGGGCCCAGGAGATCCTCTATCATGTCAACGGCCTGTACCGCGACGGCCGGATCCCCGAATTTCCGGTCTTTCTCGACAGCCCGATGGCCGCCAAAGTCCTCGATATTTTCGAACATCACAGCGAGCTCTTCGACGAAGAGGCCCAGGAACTGGTGCGTCAGCATATCGAACCGTTCAACTTCCCGCATCTGACGATCACGCAATCGACCGACGAATCCAAATCGCTCAACGAGGTCAAAGGCCCGATGATGATCATCGCCGGCTCGGGCATGTGCACCGGCGGCCGCGTCAAGCATCATCTCGTCCAGCGGATCGCACGGCCGGAAAACACCGTGATGTTCGTCGGCTACCAGGCCGTCGGCACACTCGGCCGGCGGATCGTCGATGGCGAAAACGAGGTCCGCATCCTCGGCCGCCAGCACCCGGTCAACGCCGAGATCGTGCGGATCCACGGCTTCAGCGCGCACGCTGACAAGTTCGAACTGTTGAAATGGCTCAAGTCACTCAAACGCCCCCCGATAAAAATCTTCGTCGTACACGGCGAACAAAACAGCGCAAAAGATTTCGCAAAGTTCCTGCATAAAGAAACCGGATGGAAAATCAAAGTCCCCGCCTACCGCGACACCGTCAAATTGAATTAAAATAGGGTAAAATAGGGGACGTTTACCTTTTTATCGATAACACGGATAGGAAAAATGGTAAATGCCCCCTGTTTTTTAGTGTTACTGGGCATCGCTCGAAGTTACCTTCTGGGTGTTCGCCTCTTTTGTCACCATCGCCCCGGCGATGCGGCCGAGAATCCATCCGGC
>CAZFDE010000095.1:0-8963 GCA_964517795.1 uncultured Pirellulales bacterium
AAAGCTATCACATTGTAAAAAAAGAACTTCCAAATTATTCAGCAAACCCTAAATACAGCTTACCATCGGAGCCGGCCGCAAGACTGGTAAAAGAATCGAGTCGATGGGATTTTTCAGTTTCGCCGCTGCGGCCCATCACAGAAGCCGGATAATCGACACCATCGCGTGTTATATTTTCAGGAATATTGCTTTCGCTGAGCATTTCATCAACCAGCTTTTCAATCTTATCGATATCTCTGTCCAGCATACCATTTCCCTGATAGACGATACTGCCCTTCGGATCTGCCAGGAGCATAAACGGCCAGCCGTTTTTATTATATTGTTTCTCCATTGATCGCACCGGATCGAGAATGACCGGGAATTTCAGTTTATAATGTCGTTGGAATTCAAGGGCGCTGAGTTCATTATCCCCCGATATAACGCGAATCACACGGACCTTGCCGTTGTACTTGGCCGCGAACTCACCGACACGGTGAGCTTCCTGCTGGCAACCGCCTCACCAGCACGCCCCAAACGACAAAAACACCGGTACGCCTTCATAATCCTGCGCGGTTACTCTACGGCCGAAAGTATCGACCGCATCAAATGACAGTTTCTGGTTTTCCTGCCCGCAAAGGCAAGCTGATAAAAACAGAACTAAGGACAAAGATAATATATCTCGTTTCATGATTCTCCTCACTTAAGTTTATTCATATCGCTTCATCGCCTCATAAATAATCCGATCGATCAATTGGCAATGCGTTAAACCGGCCTTTTCGGCGGCCTCGGCAACTTCTTCGCCATATGCCAGATCCGGATTGGGATTGGCCTCCAGGATGACCAGTTTATTGTCCGGTGTCATCCGCACATCAATGCGGCCGTAATCCTGCAGATGCAGGACCCGATAGACCCGTTTGCTGATCCGCTCGATCATCTTGAACAGCCCCGGCTCCAGATCGGCAAATCCGAAATGGACGCCCCACTTTTCACGGTATTTCTTGTTCCATTTCACACGATAGGTGGCCATCATCGGTCCATCGGTACGATCATGGTCAAAGAAACATTCCCGCGGAGGAAAAACCTTCAGCCGTGAATTGCCCACGATCGCAATATAAAATTCCCGCCCGTCGATATATTCTTCGGCAATGACCGGCTGAGCCCAGCGATCATGCACGAACTGCACCCGTTCACGCAGTGCATCGTCGTTATTGACCAGCGATGCATTCGATATACCTTCCGAGCTATCCTCCAGTGCCGGCTTGACAACCAGCGGATAATGAATGTTTTTGGGGATGCGAATCCGTTTGTTCACGGCAAACGAGAAAAACTCAGGCACGCGAATCCGATGCAGCCGCAACAATTCCTTACACAGTCGTTTGTCGCGGCAGAGCATCAAACCGACCGAACCGGCGCCGGTATACGGCAGATTTAATATTTCGATAAACGAGGCGATGTTCTTGTCAAATGTACGATCACCTTCCAGATGTTCGGTCAGGTTGAACACCAGATCAGGCCGCGGCCGGGTTAACACGTCCGCCAGGCCAGGAACATCATTAATCGCACCAACCACACGCACCGTATGGCCGAGTTCACGCAGCGACTCGATAACATGATACTCGGTAACCGGTTCGTCCGGACTGATTCTAAAGTCCGGATCGTCCGGATCGATCGTAGCCACATCCACTAAAACAACAATATCAAGTTTTCGCGTTTTAGATTTCATGATTTTTTGGCTTTCAAGGTATTACTGGCAATTGTGGTCAACAGCGCCGTCACCCCGATCAATATACCGCTGTCCTGCGCGTCGGCATACAGATTGAGTGTTTTACATCGCGAAATAAACCGATTAAACAATACATGAATATCATACTTTCGATGCCCTGTCCAGCGCGCAACATGATTGAGGATCTGGCGACGATGATGGCGTAAAAAATCAGAGGCCTTGATCGTATTATCAGCATCGCCGTCATCGCTAAACAGCTTTTTAAGACTGTCGTCATAATAACCCTGAAATTCCGTTCCGAGCATAATCCGTTTTCGTTCATAAAATGCCGACAAGGTCGAACGCATCCGTGCCGCCGACCAGGGCGGAATCCCTTCAGGCTCCACCAGCGGTGACTTTTTCGCGATATCATTCATCAAATGATCCACATAGTGAAGCTTTTTCATCACCGGCCAGCCGGCATACTTCTGCCGCCAGTCACTGTCCGGATTGAGCCAGACGGCAAAAGTCTCGGCAAAATCCTCATCCGGATGGGCCTGGGCGTAATTGCCTTCCAGGTGGAGAACAAACCGCCTGGAATAGGGTTGATAGGCATAGCTGTCCGAGTAATATTCTGAAAAGCGGCCAAAAAGCGCTCGCCATCGGGTTCGTCGATACAACTTGTACGCATAATTGATCGCATGGCCGCACTCGTGACGCAGCAAACGGATACAGCTTTGCGGCGTACCGCCTTCGACCTCGAACATCATTGCTTTTTCGATTTTTTTCAGTCTGGGATGGGCCAGACAAAACGGGATGCCGATAATCGGAATTTTATCCGGGCAGAGCCACTCGTCGGCCAGATAACACGGGGGACGATACCGTATCCCCTTATCTTCGAGCTCGCGATATAACTGGTCGATAGGACCCTCGAGAGGCGAACCGGAAATCTGGATCGGCAGGTCACGAATCCGCATCATTAAAAGTTCGTCCTCACTGAGCTGCCGGAAGTCTTTTTGACTGATTTTCCTGATCATTATAACTGCATCATGTGTTTAACTTTTGACCGTTCTATTATGCCTCGTCAATGAACGAAAAGCCAGTCAAAAATGATGGATTTATAATGTTGACGGTGTGAGACGACTCGGCACCGATCAATCAAACCCGTGTCCCGGAGACCACCGTTTCAAAAACCTGGCGATCCTCGACAACCCCCTGAACACGGGCGGAAAATTTGCGGCTCTTTTGCTCGAATAGATGGCCTAATAAATAGAGCCGCTGGCCGGGTGCGACAGCCGCCCGAAATTTAGTCGATTCGATCCCCGCAAATCCGATGAAACCATCAATGCCAACAATTTTCTTGACATAGAAACTTAACAGTTGGGCCGCACATTCGATCAAAATGACCCCCGGCATTAATGGCCGACCGGGGATATGACCCCGGACCCAGAATTCATTTTCGGTTACATCCTTATACCCAAGGACAAAATGTTTTTCCGTATCACACCAGATGATCCCGTCGAGCTGCTGCATTTCGTATCGCTGGGGATTGATTTGCTCGATCTCGGATTTTTCATAGAGCAACGGAGCGTCTAAGTCTATTTCTGACAAATCAAACAGTAATACCGGGGGCATCGCTATATATCCTTAATTACACCTGGTAATGAATTACAATACCCTCCAGTACCCATTTGGAACTGGCAAAGGGCCACACGTTGAAGAAAAACGTCGTTCAGGTCTAAAACGATCAGTCTTCGCTTCGAATTTCGAGAATCCGATTTCTGACGTTTTGACAGGCTTGTTTAATCTTCTGCATTTGCTTGCGGACGCGTGTGCCGGCTGCTTTATTACCGCCTTCAGCCTTATTGATATCCATTTCAATTTCCGCAACAAGCATTTTCAAATCTTCATATTCCTGCATCGATAAACCTCCACAAAATGTTTTTAACAACCGGAAGATAACGCCGGTTTTATGTTTTGTCAAAGAAAAATGCCACTTTTTTGCAAAAAAATGGACATTGCTCATTAATTCTTAGCGTTTTATTTTATTCAACAGTATAGAACATGTTTCGGTTTTGCAACATCGTTGGGCGGCGAACTTTTTGGCGTTTATCCTGAAATCCATAACGTCTTTTTTTACAAGATGTTATGTGATATTGATCGCGTACAGAACGCGATTAACCGTAAACCGTTTTCGTCAATTCGGCAATTCGCTGGCCGCGTCGCGCACATTGCTGTTTGACACGATCATCCGGTTTTCCAATGGAAACCGGACCATAATGATCGCCCTGCGGGTCACCCTGGACGATCATCCCGGCAATCAGCATCACCTCGATGATCCCCATGATCGTGGTTTCATTGCCGCCGCCGATATTGGCCGCACTGCTGAACGCCCCGCCGATCTTGCCGTTGAGACGCCCGTGACTGGAAACCAATTCATCGATCAGATTTTTCAACGGAGCGGCCATGACGCCGTAGTAGGTCGGCGAGCCTATGACGATCGCTTCGTAATTGAGCAGGTCCTGGGCATGCACCTTATCCACACTTTTACACTGTGTATCCAGTCCCGCTTCGTTCATCGATGCTGCAATGATCTCAGCCATTTCTTTTGTGTTTCCACTTCGGGAATAATAGACCACAATACCTTTAGCCATCTTTTGCACGTCCTTTCATTGTCTCGGTTGATTCGGATTTCTCCAGCGGTTTCACCTGAACGGTAAAATCGTCCGGAATATCTATCTCGAACAGATCGAATTTGAGTTCCGGATTGATCTGTATATCTTCAAATCGGATATCGTAAATTTCATCCTCGGTACTGGTTGCGACGATATGTGTCGGCAGCATGTGTTTATTGTCAATCCAGACATCGACGGCCGAATATTTCTGCGCATAGACTGACTGGGGCCGGACATCGAGATGCAATTGCGTGCTTTCTTTGGCTTCTTCGACTAATTGGATTTTAAATTCCCCCTGAATTGTTTCGGTCGGCAAAAAACCGACCATGGGAAATTCACGCGTCATCAATTCGAAAACATTGATCGGCCGATTGGGGTCGGCCTGCTGGTAGCGGCTGACATGCTCGGTCTGATAATCCACATGCGTCAACCACACCCCATCGAACAGAAATTCTTCTTTATGATTTTGTATTTTCTGATCGTCCTGCTGCAGCTTTGTGAAAGTCATCCGTAATGTTGAACCGTTCGGGTCATAGCGGTAAACGAGCTGCCCCAGGCGAAGGGTTTTGGAATCGAATAAGGGCTGAGAGAAAAGATACGCAACACTGCATCGATACGTCTCAAGGGAACCGATCGCGTCGTGCATGTTCGACAGTATTTCATTCACGTCGTCGGATATCTCGATATTGGCGCTTTCCTGCATCGGTTGATCATTCGTACAGCCCAACGCCAAACTCACAGAGAGCACCATTGCCAATCCGCCGATTATCATTTTTACGAACATACGTTACTGATCTCCAATCCATCCAAATACACCGGTATTATGCCCAATACAGGGCGGTTAATCAAGTCTTTCTATTGAAAAATGCATAAGGATTTCATTGCCTGCGATTCAGGACAGTTGTTTTTTGATCAACAGGTCAATAAATTTTTTGACCCCTTCGGATAAATGTTTGTTCTTGCGAACGATGATGCCGGTCGGACGGATAAAACTCTCCTGCATAAAATGGATGGCCCGCAGTGCGCCTCCGTTGATTTCGGGGGATAGCGCCGTTTGAGGCAAAATACTGATCCCCTGATTTATTTCAACCGCCCGTTTGATCGTTTCGATATTATCGAATTCCATGACCGGTTCAACCGTCATATTGAACCGGGCGAGGATATGATCGATCCAGATACGGGTGGGCACATCCCTGCTGAATCCGATGAACCGTTCGAACTGAATGGTATGAATATCGATTTGATCCCGGTTCGCCAGCGGGTGCTTGGTATGGCACGCCAAAACCAGCGGCTCATCCTGAAAATCATACACATGGAGCCGTTTATCGCGCTTGGGGACCGCCACCAGGCCGATATCGATATCGCTGTCGAGAACCATCTGATAGATCGTTTCGGCGGATAAATATTCGACATGCACATGAACATGAGGATTATGCATCATAAATGTTTTGACATACTCCGGCAGGGTATGCATTCCGATACTGAAAATCGCACCGATATTGATCCGTTGCTGTTCGGCATTTTTGAGGTTTTTCAAATCGTGCTGGAGTTGATCGAAATGTTCGATGATCTGCTTGGCGGAGGCATAAAAGAGTTTTCCGGCTGTCGTTAATTCGGTCGGTCGTTTTTTGCGGCTGATCAACTGTGATTTATACATCATCTCAAGTTGAGCTAATTGCTGCGATATGGCGGATTGACTGATCATGTTCTTTTCCGCCGCTTTGGAAAAACTTTTCATCTCGGCCAGATCGCAGAATATTTTTAACGTTTCAATATGCATTTCTGTGCTGCTGTAAAGGCTTAATCCGTATGTTCAAAATAACACGCAAAGCGCTGCTTGAGCGCATTGGCATACAATTTCATTGTATCGCATTCAGACTTGGGATCATGGCGAATGACCCGTATTGCATCAAGCCACGGATCCGACGGATATGGTTCGACATGGCGAAATTTCGGGTCCTGGAAAAATTCATGATTAATGTGGTTCTCACTTCGATGCGAAAGAAAGCCCAAATACAGTGTGTCATTTTCGATCAGGTCACTGAAGAAATGAGTTCCCAGAGACACATCCGGGGAAATATCCTTGCTCATACCGGTCATTTCAATGATGACGCTGACGGTATTGATCTCCTGATAGGATACCGGCACTCCCAGTGACGGCGAACTGGTGCCCCAACGCCCCGGTCCGATCAGCATCACGGCCGCATCATCCTGATTCGGCGCGAACTGATGAGCAAGCTGGCCTACTTTTCGCGCAACCGAATACCGCTGCTGGATCGGTAACTGGCTGTAAATTTCGGGTATCACATAGATAATGGTATCGATCTCAATAATACGGCTTTGGCCGATGACCGGCCCCGATGCGCTGATCGCAATATGCGCGTTGTCCATCGAATCGGTGGGATCGACGATCGCTCCGCCGCCTTTGAGCTGCAGCGGGCGACACTGGACTAGATTAATCCGATATTCCGAATGATTGAAAAAATTCAGCGTAAATTCAACATCCACGGGCGATGTATAAACATCCTGTAAAATCGCTAACGCCTGCCGCATATCTTCGGCGAAATTCGTCTGTTTCAGCAGCTTCTCAAACGTCAATGCATACGAAAAGACATTTTTGATGCCGCGATCGGCAGCGCGTTTTTCCATTTCCTTGTCCTGGGTCGCATAAAAATCAATCGGTAGATCATCGACCGACTTGACAATTTCTTCAAATTGTTTGGTGACCAGCGCATCGACATCCATATTAATGAGATCGACTTTGCGCTGGGCGTATCGACGCACCTGCTCAAAACTGGTTTCCGGACGACGCTGCACGTCATTCAGCGCGACGATACGGGTATAATCATCATCACTGCGGTCAACGGCCCGCGTTCCCAGCCCGAATACCAGGCGCAGCATCCCCGCTTCCGGATCGATATATTCGCTCCAGGCATAGGGGTTGAATGAGAATCCGACGCCGGCACTCTGAGGGAAAAACATCCCCTGGTGACGCGCGCCGGAGACACGCTGGACCAGTAATGCCATTTGCTCATCCTGCTGCATCAGTCCCCGCATAGCGCGATAACTCAGTGCCTCTTCGCTCATGGTGCTGGCATAAATTTCCCGTACGGCATTGATGAGTTTTGTCAGTCGCTCCTGGCGTGTTCCCTGGTTTGCCAGAAAGATACTCTTGTATTTACCGGCAAAAGCGTTACCGAAATTGTCTTCCAGCAGACTGCTCGAGCGCACGATCACGGGAGACTGACCGAAGTAGTCGAGCATATCCATAAACTGTTTTTCTATATATCCGGGAAATTGACCCCGAAGGATTAATTCCGCCGCATCCTGGGCACCTTCATGAAAATCTGGTGCCTCCTGAATTTTTTTGCGTAACCACCATACCTTGTTGTTCACCAAAAAGGTATAAAACACATCGGAACCGATAAAAAACGAATCATGCGGCTCCAGCAGCACCCGAAACCGCTTGTCACTTTTTTGAAGGATGGCACGAGCCACGATCATTCCCACGGCCTTGCCGCCGATCAGGCCGGTCCCGATCATCCGTTTCCATATTTTTAACAGATCGGACAACGTTAAATATTTTTGTGCCAGCCGGATCATCCGAATTTCGCGCGAAAAGATCATCCGGATCAAACGCTGAAAATAATGAACCACCTCGTCGTAACCAATCAAACCTTCACGGAAACCCTGTTCGATCTTTTCCGCCTCCGAAAACGTCTTGTACCAAATCCCCTGGCTGGTATTCATCCCATCGACATTCGACCATGGGGCATGAGACATGATCTCGGTGATGACCGCACTTTCAGTGACCGGAATAAAATCATCGCCGGACCATTCATGAATCATATTCATCGTCGGAGAATACCGCCCTTCCACCTTAACCGGATGGACATACAGCGTTCCATGGTGACGATAAACATGTGAAACCACCTGGGCGGTTTCAAGGATGGGAGTAATCGCATGAAACGAATGATGATTTTTCAAGACCGCAAAGATGGTCAGCGTTTTGGCATCATATAAATACGGGCAAACCAGCTTGAAGAAATTACCCAGCATACGATCGCTGAACCAATCCAGCACCAGTTCGCTCAGACAGTCAAAGACATAATAATTCCCTTTTCCGTGCTCATCGATTACGCGGTGAATATCGGAAACAAACTTTTCGAATCCGCCCTCAGCCTGAAGATGATAGATCTCGGCACCCATATCCGGCTCAACCAGAGGCGGATGCTTGGCGAAACGAAAATAGATCAACTTCTGGCCTGAGTCGATCGCGTGGCGGCAGTAGGGTTTGACAAACGGCACAAAATCGTCCAGTGAATCCACATACCAGACAATATTATCACCGGGCAACGCTTCTTTGATCACCGTATCGAATCCCGGCAATCCGGTGCTCCAGAGTTTTGCTGCTTTTTGCATTGGGCGCACTTTCTGATAAATAAATGGTATTTATTTGTTTTTCTAACAAAACGGCCGCTTCATTTCAAGATATTTTATTAGCACAAGTTATAGTCTATATTAGAAAAATATATTCGCTATTGCAACATAATTGCATATACTGTATAAGCTTATTTTGAAAGTAAATGGTTTTTTATATTAGAATT
>CAZFDE010000096.1:0-8715 GCA_964517795.1 uncultured Pirellulales bacterium
AACACTTAACGTAAAAATAAATGAAAATTGGAGTAGACTTTTATCATAGGAGACAGACATGGCCGATAACGTTGCAGCAATCATCTGTGCCGCAGGCAAAAGCACCCGTTTCGGCGGCAACCGAAAAAAACCCTTTGTGGATGTCGGCGGCCGGGCTGTCTTTCTGCGCAGCGTTGAACTGTTCGACGAACGTGACGACGTCAAACAGATCATCCTGGCCATCGATCCCGAGGACGAGGAGATCGTCAAGGTCAAATGGGGCGCAAATCTCTCCTTCTTCGGCGTTAAAATCTGCTTCGGCGGCGAACAGCGATTCGAGACTGTCCAAAATGCACTCAAACTGATCGGCGACGATATCGATATCGTTGCGATCCACGATGCCGCGCGCTGCTGTCTGACCAAACAATGGCTCGACGCGGTCATCACCGAAGCGAGTAAAAACGGCGCCGCCATGCTCGCCAGCCCGGTTACCGCGACCCTCAAACAGGTTGAGGACATGACCATCGCCAAAACCATCGACCGCAGCGATCTCTACGAAGCCCAGACCCCGCAGGTCTTTAAGGCCGAGCTGATCAAAAGGGCCTATGCGAATCTCAATACACTCGATAAGGCAACGATTACCGACGATGCGCAACTGGTTGAGGCCCTCGGCGAAAAGGTACGGATCGTCGAAACTGATTCATCGAATATCAAAGTTACCACACCCGCTGATATACCCATCGCCGCCGCGATCCTTAAATCGCGACCGAAACCCAAACCCGAAGGTTACGTCGGCCCTTACGCCGAAGCACAATGGTAAAACCATATACGATCACCGAATGACGGCGTTTTGAAACCATATTTATTAACAACAGGACTCTTAACATTCCACTTGATTCAACCCTGTTTTTTGAGAACTCCAGTCGAGTATTTGGCTAAAAATGCCTTCTAAGCCTTTAAAACCCCTATTTCAAGCAAATCCAACTTCAGTTTTTGCTTGACTTTTTGTCCGATAACGAGTATAAGCACCATCGTTTCTCGGAAAGTTGTACAATAACGGCAGGAGGTAAGTCAGTTCTACCGCTTCAGGAAAACCGGATTTGTGTTGCTTGTAAGACGTACGAACCCGGCTGACTGAGGTGGATTCTACCCTCTGGCAAATAGTATTATGAAACTGAGCCGCGATAAATATGGATTATATCCAAAAGGTCAAATATTTAGACAGCCCGGATCAAACGGTTTTTTTAAGACCGCTGTCTGCATGCCCCCATCCCTTGCATGGCCATCACGATAAAACGATCAATCTCGCCCTGGCAATCATGATCATCATCTTTTCGATCCTTACCGCCGGAGCTGGCGCAGCAACTTACTACCTTGACGCGGTCAAAGGGGATGATACGAATGGCGACGGCACCGGCCTGTTGCCTTGGCGGACCCTTGCCAAAGCCCAGACGGTCGCTGTCGAAGGCGACATCGTGCGTTTGCGCGACGGTCATTACGGTGCTTTTATCGAAATCGACCGCACCACCAGCCGCACCGGCTGGATTACCTACATGGCCGACGACAATTGCAATCCAGTCCTGCCCTATATCACACTATCCAACGAACTCTACGGCGAATCGCGCGATTACTACCTGAAATTTGACGGCCTGACCATCCAGGCCCCGACACCCGACCCCCTGCCGCCCGATGACGGTTATTGGCACACCGACAGCAATCGACTGGTTCAGATTTACAAAGCCGATCACGTGACCGTCCAGAACTGCACTATGTTCGGCTGGAACAAATACTGCAGCAGCGGTGCCAAGGTCTATCGCAGCTCATACGTCAGCTTCCTGAATAATGAACAGCATACCACCGGTGCCGGCATCCAGGCCGAAGGCACCCATTACCTCACTATCCGCGGCAATTATATTCACAATATGGGCGAAGGTTCCGGCCTGCGGATCATCGACAACCCGCTCACTGGCGAACCCTCGACCCATACGGTCTGGGAAGACAACCATCTCTACGACATGGGCGGCAGCGCATCGGCCGACGATCCGTATTTCCCATGGCAGCCCGATGTCAACCCCGATTACCACCAGGGCAGCTTCTTCGCCATTAAAAGCCCCAATGTCACCATGCGGCGAAATATCGCCCACTACGGCGGCTCACAGGGCATCTACTTTTATGGCGGAAACACCTATTCCAAAATGGTAATTGAAAACAACCTGATCTATGATACCGGCGGCCGGGTCGATTTCGACCCCGATCCCAATCGCACGGACTATCGCACCTACACCGGCCGCAGCACCCTGCAACTGATCGACGGTTCATGCAAGATCCGAAACAACACATTCATCGGCGATATCATCATGTCCGGCACCGACAAATACGATATTCTCAGCCGCTATGCCGCCGATGTCTTTGAGGTCTCTTTCGCCGATGGCTTCGACGGAACCGGCGTGGAAATCTACAATAACATCGTCGTCGGCCAATGGGGGCTGCCCGACCCGCTCAACCCGAACGTCAACAAATACAGCGAAGATAACAACCTTTTCTGGGGCCAGAGCGGCAACAGCGGCACCACCAATAAACTCGGAGCGCATACGCGCTTTGCCGTCTGGAACGATGGCGACCTGTGCGGCTGGCCCAACATGTTCGAGGATATCGGCTTTACCGGTACAACCGATCAATACGACTACGCCGCCGAAGGCGTCCAACCCTTTTTTATCAATCCCGGATTTCAATTCAGCAAGGCCCACGACTACCGTGATCACGGCAAAACGTTCGATTACCGTCTTTACGAAAATTCGCCGGCCGTCAATATCGGTAATTCGGCCCATCAACCCTCCGACAGCCTGGGCACACTCGGGCCCGATGGTTTTATTCGCACCGACGGCGTCACCCGGGACACATCCCATCACAGTGTCGGATGTTATGAGTATGCAAAGCATGTCTTCGAAGGTCTGGTGGGGTATTGGAAGTTCGATGAGACCAAGGGCACATTGACCGAAGATTCCTCAGAGTATGGTAATGCCGGCAACCTCGTCGGCCCAACCCGCGTTCGCGGCGGACTAACCAATACCCTGCGGTTCGACGGCGTCAATGATTACGTCGATTGCGGCACGTCGGACTCATTCAATCTCAAAGGCAGCTTATCCGTCAGCGTCTGGATCAATCCGCGAACATTCGGGCAGCGCGGCTGGGGACGGATCGTCGATCGCGGCGACGGTACCTGCGGTTACTCAATCTTCATTGATAACACCAACCGTGCAGTCGCCTATGTCGTGTACGGCGGCCAGATCGTAAATTCCCAACCCGACGTCATCACGCTCGACCGCTGGCAGCATATCTGTGTCGTCTATGACCATATCGCCCAAACCCTCACCTTTTATCGAAACGGCAGTGTAATCGGACAAACCCCATACAGTAACGCCCCGACCGACTCGTCCGGTAAACCGCTGGTGATCGGTATCCGCGGCTACGACGAAAATCGCGCATTCGATGGCATGATCGACGATGTCCGCATTTACAATCGAGCATTGGACCAGGCCCGGATACGTGAACTGCATAACCGCACCCGCCGCCTGCGAGAGCGGTCCGGCCTGACTGCTGATGTTTTTCCCGAAAAAGGCGACGGGATCGTCAACTTCCATGACTGGGCAACCTTCCTGCGTGCCTGGCAAAGCACTCCCTATGCATTAGCCTGGAATCCGATGTGTGATATCTGGCCCGAAGAAGGCGATGATATCGTCAACCAAAATGATATTGCCGTATTCATGCGTCAGTGGCTGCAATTAAACTATTACACAGCCGATGTAGCCCCCGGCAACGGCGACGGCCGGGTCGATTTCCGCGACTGGGCCGCATTCGCCCGCGCTTATCCGGCCAATTCCAACGACGGCAATTGGAACCCCAAATGCGACATCATGCCCGAAGGCGGCAACGGCATTATTGACGCCGACGACCTGGAGGCTTTCATGGGCCAGTGGCTGCTGGCAGGCACTTACGCGGCCGACATCGCCGGTGATACCCCCGATCGACAGGTGAATATGAAAGATTGGGCCGCCCTGGCCGCAGCCTGGCAAAGCAACGCAAACGATGATAACTGGAACCTCAAGTGTGATCTGGCCCCCGGCGGCGGCGACGGTACCGTCGATATCGACGATCTGATCGCCTTCTGCAAAGACTGGCTCATGGGCAACGATTCTTCGAGCCAACATTAAAATAACGATTCTTTACGATCCTCTTTAAGTTTTCTGTTTTTACTTCGCGCTGTAGAAATGGAGTGTATTGCGTGTGTTTTCTACAAAGCATTTTTACTTTTCAAAATGTAAGAATCGTGTTAGAATGTCCGCCGATGAACGATGAACGAATATCAGGGACGATAGATGGACCACCTGGACATCCAAAATAAAGCATATAAACCCAAAGCGATCCACCGCTTCGAGGCGGTTTCACACGACAAACACGCGGCTTTCGCCGGCAAAACATATCATTTTATCGGCGCCGGCGGCATTGGTATGAGCGGCCTGGCCAAGGTCCTGCTGCACAACCAGGCGGTGGTGAGCGGTTCCGACCAGATCGACAGCACGATTATCGAAAAGCTCCGCACCGCCGGCGGCCAAATGGCCATCGGCCACAACGCGGCCAACCTGCCCGAGGATGTCGAGGCCGTCGTGATCTCCGCGGCCGTCAAGGACGACAATGTCGAACTGCGACAGGCAATGAACCGTGACCTGAAGATTTACAAATATGCCGAGATGCTCGGCGAGTTAATGAACGCATATTACGGCATCGCGATCGCGGGCACCCACGGCAAAAGCACGACCAGCGGCTGGCTGACCTTTTGCCTGAAACAACTCGAACTGGATCCGAATTTCGTCATCGGCGCCGACCTCAAAGACATGAGCGGCTCATCGGGGGTGGGCACGGGCGAATATTTCATTGCCGAGGCCTGTGAATACGACCGCAGCTTTTTGAACCTGCGGCCGCGGCTGGCATGCATCCTCAATATCGAGCCGGACCACCTCGACTATTACCGCAACCTCGACGAGATTATCCGCGCGTTCTCGGATTTCGTCGCCGGGTTAAAACACGAAGGCACGCTGATCGTCAACGGCGACGATCCGAACGCGATCCGGGCGGTCGAAATCCTGCGCGACGATATTCGCCTGCTGACGTTCGGCCTGGATCGATCGTGCAACCTGTATGCAGACAACCTCACACTGCAAAACAGTGGTTACGATTTCGATGTGTTTTTCAACCGCAAGAAAATCGGCCATTTGGCGTTGTCCATGCCCGGCCGACACAATATATATAATGCCCTGGCGGTCGTCGCGATAGCAAGCCAACTGCATGAGGTCCGGCTCGAACCGCTTTTCGAGGTCATCGGGCAATTCACCGGCGTGGACCGTCGGCTCATGCTCAAGGCCGAAATGCAGGGCATCACGGTCATCGACGATTACGCCCACCACCCGACCGAGATCCGGGCGTCGCTGGCGGCCCTGCAGCAGCGGTATCAACCCGAGCGATTATGGTGCGTTTTTCAGCCGCATCAATACAGCCGCACCCGTTTTTTACTTGATGATTTCGCAGAAAGCTTTAAGTTAGCTGATGTAACGATTATGCCCGAGATTTATTTCGTTCGCGACAGCGAAGCAACGAAAAAGCAGGTCAACGCAAATATGCTTGTCGAGCGGATCCGGCAAAATGGGCAAGAGGCGTTATTTGTCGAGACGTTCGGGCAGATCGTTGATTTTTTGCTCGAAAACGTAAAAACGAACGATGTGGTTGTGGTCATGGGGGCCGGAGATATTTGGAAGGTCGCAGATGAATATATTCAGCGGTTTAGACAAAATTGTTAAACAGGATTATCCATTAGCCAAAGAAACGTGGCTGGGCATCGGCGGCCCGGCGGATTATTTTATCCGTCCCACCGGGGTCGATGAACTCAAAGACGCAGTCACGCGCTGCAGCGAGAACGATCTGCCGGTGCGCGTGCTCGGATTCGGCTCGAACCTGCTGATCCGCGATGAAGGCATTCGCGGCGCGGTGATCAAACTGGATTCGCCCGCTTTTTCGAATGTCGATTTCAACGACAATACACTTGTCGTCGGCGCGGGGGCGGAGCTGAGCGAACTGGTCCTGACGTGCGCTAAAAAAGGATTATCGGGCATGGAAGGTCTGACCGGTATCCCCGGCTCGATGGGCGGTGCGGTTCGGATGAATGCCGGCGGGCGGTTCGGTGATATCGGAACGATCACCCGCAGCGTTACCCTGATGGATGCCGAGGGAAATATCTTCGAAAAGGCCCGGCCGGAATTGAACTTCGATTACCGCTCGGTCAATATCACCGCCAAATTCATCCTCGACGCAACGCTTGAACTGGCACCCGCCGAGCCAGAGCAGATCACTAAGAATGTCAAGGAGATATGGATCTACAAGAAGAATAACCAGCCGCTCGGCACGCATAACGCCGGCTGCATTTTTAAAAATCCCCGCGGCAATTCCGCCGGCGCCCTGATCGACCGGGCCGGGCTTAAAGGCACCGTCCATGGCAAAGCCCGCATCAGCGAAAAGCACGCCAATTTCATCATCGCCGACGACGACTGTTCCAGCGCCGATGTGATGAAACTGATCGATATTTGCCGAAAAAATGTTAAGGATCAATTCGATATCGATCTGGAACTGGAAGTGGAAATCTGGTAAGACCCCATGCAGTACGATCTTAAGAATATTACAATTGCCGTTTTAAATGGCGGCATCGGACCCGAGCGGCTCGTGAGCCTTCAGAGCGGGCGATGCGTTTATGAGGCCCTCAAGCAAGCCGGGCTTAACGCAATCCTGGTCGATATCGCACCGGATACGCTCGATATTCTCAACGAAAAGAGCATCGACGTCTTTTTCCCGATGCTGCACGGCCGATTCGGCGAGGACGGCCAACTGCAGCGGATCATGCAGGATAAGGGCCTGTGTTATACCGCCAGCGGGCCGAAAGGCTGCGAACTGGCATTCGATAAACATCTGAGCAAGCAGCGTTTCATCGAAAACGGTATCCCGACACCCGATTATATCATTTATGACGAAACGACTCGACCTGCCGAGCTTCGCGAAGCCCTCGATCAGATCGGCCCGAAACGGGTCATCAAGCCGACCCGTCAGGGCAGCAGCGTCGGTGTGTCGGTCACCGACGATCCGAATAAAGCGGTCGAGATCGCCGAGGCAACATTCAAGGATTTCGGCCCGTGCCTGATCGAGCAATTTGTTCGCGGCCGCGAGGTTACCGCCGGCATTGTTACCGACCGTGTCCTGCCGATCGTCGAAATTCGTCCGAAAAACGGGCTTTATGATTATCACGCCAAATATGTCGATGATGGCACCGCTTACCTGTTCGACACGATTGACGATGCGGCCGTGATCGAACAGATCAACCGTATGGCCCTGCATTGTTTCGACGTGCTGGAGCAGCGGGACCTGTCACGGATTGATTTTATCCTCGCGGACGACAACCGGTTGTGGGTGCTCGAAGCGAACACGATCCCCGGTTTCACGTCGCATTCGCTGGTCCCGAAGGCCGCTTATAAGGCTGGCATGACTGTCGAAACGCTCTGCATCCGGATCGTCGAACAGGCCCTTGCCCGAAAGGCCGGCGCTGACCGCATCCCGATCCAAAGCATTAAACCGAAACCCAAACCCTCTCACACGACTGTGCGATACTGAAACGATGGCAAAACGAAAGAAGAAAAAATCAACCCGGCAGCTTTTCTCATTTGCCCGTAACGGTAAAAAAAAGAATACATCCCCCGCTAGTCCGCTGCTCCTTACGGCACTGAAGATAATCGGAACGGTCGGTTTTTTTGCTGCGGTCGCGATCGCGTTCATCTATATGGAGCGGTATGTCCTGCACAATCGCAAATCACAGGAGCCGCTGCAGATCGAGTTAATCAACCAGCCGGAGTGGGTCACCGATCCGCTTCAGGATCGCATGATCGAGGTTGCCCAGTTTCAACGCCTGTTCAGCTCCAGTGACGCAGCCACCCGCATCCAGAAAAATATCCGAGAATATTTTCCCTGGATCGACCAGTGTCGTGTCCAGAAAGCCGCCGATGCCTTTCGCATCGCGGCTTTGTGGCGAAAACCGCTGGGGATGATCAGCTTCGGCAGCAGGAAATTCTATCTCGATCGCGAACGTATGATCCTTGATTTTGAACCGTTGCCGACGCTGCCGGTGGTTCGCATCGAGGGACACCGTCTGAGCATGAGCCAGCTCAAGCCCGGCCATTATCTGCGTGAAGACGATATCCAGGCCGCCTTAGCAATCCTCGACCGCCTCGACCGCTTCGCCCCCCAAAACAAAGATCAAAGTCCCATTCTCTTCGAGATCGAACGCATCGATATCAGCAATATCAACGGCCGAGAGGACCCGCGTCAACCGCATATTATTCTCTATGCACAGGACAATACCGAGATCATCTGGGGGGCGAGACTCGGAAGCTGGCAGCGACACCTCGAAGCAACCGACGAGGAGAAACTCGCCAAGCTCTTTAGTTTCTATCAGCAGTACGGTACCCTGCTGGGCAATGTCAAATACATCAACCTGCGCGATCCCAAAACCAACGTCCCTCAGCCCATCGACCAGTATTAAACTCGAAATCTAAATTAGTACCGATTTGAGATCGCCGTATCGGTAGGGATAATCGAATCTTTCGCAGATTTCTTTGAATTGGATGAGTGTTTCCTCGCTAAGGG
>CAZFDE010000097.1:0-8567 GCA_964517795.1 uncultured Pirellulales bacterium
TTCGCGGCCTTTATCTTGTATGCGGCTATCGTTTTTTACGATTGGCTTGCTTTTTTAACGTAATTGTCTTAGGACTTGACGAAATCGCACCGATGATAAACGCGTAGATTCTGAAAAGGTTTAGCAATGTGCTATATGGTTTATATTGGTTCAGACACGCCACTGCCGACATCACAGTGGGATGAAAAATCCCCTGAATTCTTTTTGAGTGACTGCGAAGATTCGATTAAAGAGGTTAAAAAGCATTTCTCTAAAAAATATATTTATTATGCAGGCGCTCATACGAATTGCGGCTGCGGTTTTTTCTATAACGAAGAATATCATGACCAGGATGAAATAGAGCAGGAAAGAAACTCTGTCAGAAAGTTGATTCGTATGCTCGAATTAGCACTTGAATCCCGGCCGAATGTGGAGTTGATAGTTGCTTGGGCAGGTGAAGAAGATAAGCCGCCGAAAAGAAAAATGAAAATGACACCTGGCCGGCTTCTGGATAAAAATTTTCCGCTTGAAGAAGGCGACTTTGTTATTTTTTCTAAAGCGATTAAGGACGGTATATGATACTGCGATTGATTCTTGCATCGGTCATTGGCGGATTCTTATGGTGGCTGGAAACTATCATGACGCACTATTCAGATTTTATATCGGTAACATTATCCGCCATTATGGGCACCTTTATCAGCGGACTTGCGGCATTGCTTTTAGCCGTGCTTTTCCTGCCCGTCGTTCTGACACGAGTATGGCTGACATGGCGAAAGCTATGGCCGATATCGGTAGTTATGTTTTGCGCCGGCATCGCGCTTGCGATCATTTCGCGTCTGCCATTTATGCTTCAGGAAGGAGCGGTTGATTCACATACGGTCTATACGGCCCATCCCTGTTGGTATGTTGCATGGCTGTTTGTCCTTTTTTCAATTGTTACATTTCCCTTTTTGGGTATTAGCGAATCCAAACGTTGGATCTAAAAATCCAGCGCATCTAATTACGTAGGGTGCGTTATCAAACGCACCATTTCAATCAATAGCCATCACCGGTTATGATTTCCCCGCCGCATAATTTCACGGTTTCTTTTTACTTTGTTTCTACGTCGCTCTGATCCGCTGTCCGTTTTGAAAAAAAGCGTTGCTTTTTTTCAAAAATATGCTATAATACACACCAACGTGAGGCCAAAACCCTCCGAGCGAGACAGAACGTCATCTCGAGCGCAGTCGAGGAATCTGCTTAAAAACGGATGCCGCGTAGCGGCCGCCACAGTTTTAAGTTTTCCAGCTTTGGTTTTGATTTTGAACCTTTAACTTTTCAGCTTATTCGAAGGGACAATAATGAAACAAAACGATCAAATCAGTCGCCCGAAGGGCCTCAACAATGCTACTCACTACTCACCATTCACTACTCACTGCGGCCACCGGCCGCACCCCTTGAGCACCTTGAGCACTTGCGCCCCTTAAGCTTTTTGAGCCAAAAACAACGATTTTTGGGTCCAACTTGCGCCCCTTATGAGCACCTTGATGAGCACCTTAAAATACAATCCGGCGGGAAAAGCCTTGAGAATTCAGCGTGTTTTCGGGAAAATTTGGGAAAATCGCAAAAAATTAGACGAAACACGGGACTTGTGTGTCTTACATGCGATGACCGGCAACGGAACGGCCAATGATATACGACGATATTCTATTTTACCAATACAAAACCGGCAGCCGCAACGCCCTCGATAAGCTCTACAAACGGCTCAAGCTGCCGATGCTAAAAACCGCGGTGGTACTGACCCAGAACACGGCCGCCGCCGAAGATATTGTGCAGGATATATTTATGCATCTTGTCAAAAATAAAAAGTCGCTTGGACACATACGAAAGATCAGAAGCTATCTGTTCACCGCGGTCGCCAACCGCGCGAGAAATTATTACCGAGAGAACGCCAAACAACCCGGCCGGCTCGACGAACGCACCGCAACAGACAGCCGCACGCCGGACCGCTGGCTCATTAAAAACGAGCAGTTGACCCGACTGGCCGAGTTGATGAACCAGCTCAATTACGACCAGCGCGAAGTCGTGCTGCTGCATATCGAAGGCGGCCTGAAATTCCGCCAAATTGCCGAGATACAGAACATCTCGGTCAATACCGCGACCAGCCGATACCGATACGGCATCGAAAAATTGCGATGCCTGTTTAATGAGGACGAAAAATCATGAACGACGAAACGAAAATAAAAAATGCAATCAGACATACCTTCATCCAGACCCATCCGGACGCTGACCGGCAATTCAAGGACAACCTGATGGACACCGATCGCCGGATCAATCGCCCGCCGCAGCAAAATCGAATGTCCTTTTGGACGGCATTGCAGCCGGGGCCTTTGCGTGCGGCAGTAACAATTATTGTGCTGATGGCAGCGGCCTTCTCGGCCTATGTTTTCTGGACAAGATCGCAACAGCCGACGTGGACAGTCAACGACAGCATCAGCGCCCTGCAGCAGGTCGATTCGGTCGTCCTCAAATCCACCTTCGAGGGCGGCAATGACATGATCGTGCACGCCAAGGGAAGTCTCTATAACTCGCACAACGTTGCGGTCCGCTACGAATCGCAGGACGCCGTTCGCATCTACAATAATGACACGACCTATCTGTACTCCAAGGACCGGCCCGCATTCAATGCCGCTCATGTATATGAAAAAGCGCCGGTTTCGGACCAGCCGATCAGCCCGTCGGCCAATTATACGGCCATGCTCTTTCCGATCAAACAGGACAGCAGACAGAAATCGCTAAAGATCGATGAAGTCACCGTCAAACAATACTATGTCGTCACCGGCACGCTCGGCGATTCCAATATCCGCATGCGCAGCATTATCGACGCCCGGACGAATCTGCCCGTTTCAACCACCTACTGGCGGCCCGAAGACGGCACCGTGCTGCTGGCCAGTGAGGTCCTCGAATACAACGCTGATATCCCCCAGTCATTATTCGAATTTGATGAAATCCGTTAATCACATGTGATAAGTTTTGAACACGAACAATCAGACATGATCCAAAGGAGATTTGCCATGAAGACCCGATTTAAGATGATGTATGCAATGTTGATTATCGTAGTGCCGCTGTTTTCGGCAGCCGGTTTTGCCCGGACGCTGGCCGACTATGCCCAACTGGCAGATGCACCCAAAGGGGCGTGGAAGTACAGTGAGCGGCCGATCCGGATATTCAGCCCGCGAGAATCAATCGACGATCCGGCCCGCATGATCGAAGAGGCCAGACAGTTCCACGCCACCTCGATCCGCTGGGTGTACTTGAGTCATTCGTTCGATCCGCAAAGCTGCGACCCGGCCCCGCTCAAGCAGTTCGGCCAAAAGCTCAAAGCCGCCGGGCTTGTCTGGGGCGGTGCGGCCAACAGCGGCCGCGTCGGCGAACCCTACGGCCGGGACCGAACATATTTAGGCCAATATCGAAACTATTGCGATACGACCAGTGACGCATACCGCCAATATGTTGCCAAAGATATTCAGCGCTACCTCGATGGCGGTGCCGTCCAGATCCAATTCGACGATCCCGGCCGCACCTATGATGGCGTGCTTTACGCCAATGGCGGGGGATTCAGTCCGACTGCGATGACAAAATTTGCGGCCTACCTGAAAGAAAACGCAAAAGCCGACCAACTCGAAAAATGGAACATCCCCCAACAGGATGGCACGCTGGATTTTGCCGCGTTTGTCGCCGACAAAGGCGGCCCCAAAGCCGTCAAGGCCGAGTATGCCGAACTTTGGTCCATGTTCACGGACTTCCATGCCGAACAGCTTCACGAATTCTACGCCGACCTCAAAAACCAAGCCAAGGCCTACGCCGAGAAAATCGGATACAAGGGTGAGGTGATCTTCACCTGCAACAATACATCCATGAATTATACCGAAGGCGTGCCGTACGGCTTTGCATCCTTCGACTACTTTTTAGGCGAGACCAGCGCCCGCTACACGCCCCAGACCGTACAGGCGTATTACAACACGATCCGGGCCGCCAATGTGTCGGGCAAGGCCCAGTATTTCCTCGCATCCAACGACTGGTACTGCGTCTCGGAGAACTGGTCGCAGCAGGATGTCCGCATCCCGTACCGGTTCAGCAATCCGGCCATCGACGCCGCACTGAACCGTTTTGTCAGGGCGATCGACAGTGCCGCCAACGACCCGGCCAAAATTCTCTCGGCCCGAAAGACGCTCGAAAAAACAATTCCGCGCTCCCTGGTCGAGGCGATTATGATCATGCCCGACTGGCGCGACCGAATCGGCAGTGATGAGCCGATCGATCCGCTTGGCCGCCGGTTATACGTCCAGCGCAGCCGCCGCCTGATCGCGCTGAGCTATTCGCTCGGTTCGGCGACCCTGGTGCCGTACGACCGTTGGATCCGCGGCTACGACGGGATCGCCCACGGTGTGCGATTCTTCGGCACGACCGATGAGTTTGGTGATCTGTATAAATTCATCGAAGATAATGCCGCGTTATACGATGACCATGAGGAGGTATTTGTTACCGGTGATACGCTCGAACAAGATTACCGCGCTGCAAGCCTGCCCGCGACCGCACCGGTGATTCTCGAAGGGGGCTCCGGCGATCTGGTTGCCAGTGTCCGCGCCAAACCCGGCGATGCCGAAGCCGGTATCGTCGTTCACATGGTGGACTGGAAAGCGGATTGCACAGACCCGGTCAATGCCGGCAGAAAACCGTTTACGATCAAGCTCACCAATGCAATGTTCGCCGGCGACGCGACAGCACCGCTGACGATGACATTGCTCATCCCCGGTGCCGAACCGGCTACTATGACGGGCACGCTGACCGATGACGGATATACCGTTTTTGAAATCCCGACACTGAATCCGTACGGCGTTTTAACCACCGTTGCCCCATAAGAGACAGAATTGAATTTCAACGGGCCGGATGACTTCAAACGAATCCGTCCGGCCGGTTATCTCTAATCGCAGAAAATTGATGAGGGTCGATGAAGATATGCGACGTAATCGCAAAATGAAATATTTCGCTGCGGCCGCTTGTTGGCTGATGCTGGTTTTTGTATCAGGATCATCGGCTCAGACACTGGTCAGTAACATGGCGGTGTCGTCTTACATTCGGCCCGACTATGCACCCAAATATTCCGATGTCCTGTTCACCAGCCGCTGGATTCGTGGGGCGAACTATTACGATAACGTGCATCACTGGGGCGAATCCTACCCGATTGAAACAATCGACGTGATGAAAATGTATCACGCCGATATTCTGACCTGGCTCGACTGTCTGGACCCCGATACGAATATTCCTTTTGCTGGTTTTCTGGCATTCGTTTCAGAGGTGAGCAATATGGGTGTTCAAGTCCAGCCGGTACTGAATTTCTTTTACCCCACCTACGAACAGGCGATACTCGACAGCTCCGGCAATATGATCCGGGATGCTGTGGGACGTGTTACCGGCTGCGGCAACAACACCCTTTATCGAACTGCGTTCTGGAATAACTGGTTAAAACCCCTGATCGATCACGGTGCGGTCAGCCTGCAGCTTGATCTGAACAATCCGCCGATGAACGATCCGTTTCAATGCTTTTGCGCATACTGCAATGGTACTAAAGATGGCGTTACTGCGACCACCGAATTTTTCACATGGCTGCACCAGCAGGCCGACAGCTATACCGGTGGGAAATTCGCAATTCATGGGAATAATCTCTCCTATTCGTTATACAGCCCCACTTATTTTGCGGATATCCCCGATTATCGGCTTGATTACGGGTGCAGCGAAGCCGACTATCGCTATATCAGTGCCCAGCATTTTCACAATATATCCCTTCTGGCGCGAACGTATGCCGGCGGCAATCGGGCGCATGTATTCGCTTCGCCGACCAAGGTGGATACGACGAAAGACAATCTGTGGTATCGTCAGTTGACCCGTCGCTGTATCGCCAACTGCTATGCCCAGGGAATGCATATGATCGCCCCGTTTGACACGTTTCATGCCTATCCGGCCAACGCCGGTGACGAAGTGCAGTACAACCGCTATTTCGGCAATCCGAAATACTACGCTGATCTGTATGCGTTTGTCAAAGGGATCGCCGATTATCTGGACGGGTACGAATTTGCCTGGGGCTGGGGCCGCACGCCCAAGGCCGAGCTTCATAATCAGGGAAGCTATGGCGATACCTGGGGTACATTGCCCGGGCCGAATGAGCCGATTGTCAGTGTCGCCGACGGCCGTGCCGTCGTTGTCCGGGCCATACCGAGTGATGCCAACGCACCGGTTGCGATACATCTGGTGGAGTGGACTGGCGAAGAGGCATTCGATATCATCCTTAATAATGCATCGTTCTTCGGCCGGGCGAAAGACGATCTGGTACTCACGCTTCTGGAGCCGTTGGATACGTATGTCCAGGCCGACCATGATGCGGCATGGCAAACCAAACAATACACGGACTTTGTTAAGCGGACGCAACTGCCGCATACCTACAGTAACGGCCAAACGACGGTGACGATTCCGGGCCTGCACCCGTGGGCTGTCCTGATGGTCAGCAATGGCAACGCAAATCCGGGTGATTTCCATAACGATCAACGGATCAATTTCAATGACCTGGCGTTACTCAGCTTAGATTGGGGCAAAACCGGTTCGCCGTATGATCTGACTGACGATGATGTGATCGATGTAAACGATTTGAGCGTTTTGTGCGGCAGGTGGCTGAAATATTATTTACTGCCCGGTGAAGGGGCGGCCGCCGGTGACCTCAATAAGAATTACGGGATCAATTTTGATGATCTGGCATTAATGATTGCGAACTGGCAGCAAACCGGTTCGGCTTACGATCTGACCGACGATAACGTTGTCGATGTCGATGACCTGAAAGTGATGTGCGATAATTGGCTGAAGTGCAATTTATTGCCAGCGTCTCATCCGACACCTCCGGATAAACACACCGATGTTTCTGCAGCCGGTATTGACCTGAGTTGGTTCGGCCATAATGATGTCGAATATGATATTTACCTAGGCACTGATGCCAATGAAGTTGAACAGGCAACGCGATCATCGCCGGCATATCAAGGTACTGTTACCGAATCGAATTTCGTCGATCCCTGTACCCTTGCATTTGAGACCACCTACTATTGGCGGGTCGATCCGGTCAGTGCGGCATGGCAGATTCCCGGAAATCTCTGGCAATTTACGACCGGGCCTGAGACGATTAGCACCGATACCATTGGATATTGGGAATTGGATACGGACGGTTCGGCCACGGTCGGAGATTTCGATATGATTATAAGCCGCGGCAATCCGGCTTCGGATTCAACACATTATGCGATCATTAACAATCCCGATAGGTCTCTGCCATGGAACGGCGAGGACGATGCGGCCACGAATACATCCAGTCTGGTTTTTAATGCCAACTCCGCGATGACCTGTCAGGCATTGGACGATACGTTCGAATTTCGAAAGAGCAGGGCCTTTACCTGCGAAGGGTACGTCCGGCCGACGGGCGGCAGCGGTTCGTCGAATGTAATCTGGGGCACGCGTGACGGTTCGAGCGGCTGGAAAGGATGGTACCTGCTTTTTAACGCTGATACCGATCGGCCCCTGTTCTATATGGACCATTCCAGCGGGACGACTTACTTTTGGGGCACCGCCAATTCGATGCCGAAGGATGTCATCAAGCATGTTGCGGTGGTCTGGGATCCCGACGGTGCTGCGGACGGACGCTTGAAGGTTTATGTGGATGGCTCGGCGGTCATCGATACCAAGGGCCTGCCGCAGTGGGACGATCTGCCCGGCTGCGGCCACAATTTCATGGTCGGCGGACGTGACCACTCGACAACGTGGGGATTCCAAGGACAGATCGACGAAGTCCGCTGGTCAGACAAGCGCCTTTCGCCATCGGAATTTCTCAACGCCGCGCCATAGCAGGATTACGTAAGATATTTTTCGCACAATTTTATTGGACGTGTAAAAAAGTCCTTTCTCTGGTCGATGGTAAATAAAACGATTATGAACCATTAGATCAAAGAAAGGACACAAACATGCAAAAGATTAACTCGGACAGTACAGGAAAAAACTTGAATAATGTGATAAAGATCAACGAGGCACAGATACAGAATCATCTCGGCCAGATGGTCCGCAGCACCGTCAAACAGACGCCCAAAACAGGCTTTTTCAGGGACGACTATTTAAAAGGTTTTGGTGTCACTATCTGAATTTTTCGAACATATTTTTCTAATAAAGCTTCAATGGTAGAAATATTACAATTCGGTAAAATTTGACAGACTTGTGCTGTTGAACCTATAAGGATATTCAAAAGCAACACAAGTCTTTGAGTAGAAGCTTGTTCGTCAAGTTCAGGATTGGGATTATATTCTATCGATTCTACAGAGTTATTAGCCTTAAAATATCTATTAGTATAATTGACGATGTTGGGATGGGCTACGGGGGATAAGCAACGATAAACCATATCATACATCCATTTATATTCAACATCTTCTCAGATACACTGTCAATTTTTGGGGACATGATGTTTTAAATCATTATTGAGTTCTGTTTTTCTTGGCTCAAATTTACTGTCTACTTTATGTTTAGCA
>CAZFDE010000098.1:0-8449 GCA_964517795.1 uncultured Pirellulales bacterium
ACTGCATATACGCAAAAAACAACCTTCACAGAAATTTATGAAATATTCGGGTTAGAAGTGTGTAAAGCGATTAAAGACTATGATTTTGAAGGAGGTAAGAAAATGTATAGGATAGCGAACACAATTATTGCGGCCGTCGTGATCATGTCAAGTGTTTCATCGGCCGGCATTTTCGATCGGCTCAAGCGCGCCGGAGAACAGGCCATACACGAAAAAATCGACGAAAAGATCGATGAGCAGATAAATGACGAGCCGCAGAAGCAGTCAATCCCCAAATCGCCCGATGAATCGCAAATGGAATCTGGTCAAGAAGCGATGACCATCCAGTCTGTAGAGGATTTATACGGGTATTGGGAGGGCAGAGTTGCACCTGAGAAAGCGGGGTTAATGGATGCCGTCAGCCTGCAAATCTTGATCACGCGGGATTTCGCAGCGATGAAGGCCGCCGCGGCAGGTTCGCGGTGCCTGGCGGAACTGAAGCCCGCCGAAAAAATTGGTGTTTATCAGGCGGATATCCTCGACGACAATAGTTCATGGGGAACGCGCGCAACCGTAACGTTTCATCAAGACGGTTCGGTCGATGTCGATTGGATCGATGCACCCGACACCCCCTCGGATAAGCGGCTGTATTCCGGCCAGATTCGCAAACTCATTCATCCCTATACCCCGACATGGAGCGCCTCGCCCGAGCAGCGTAAAGCATTCGACATAGTCGGATTTGTGCTGGGAATGACGTATGAAGAGGCCCGGGATTTTTGCGAGACAGACCACGCCGACCTGGAGCCTGCATTGAATCTGGTGAAAGACGAAGGAACGGTTTCGATTATTTACGCGTTAAAACAAAAGGGCGCTAAAAAAGTGGGGTCGGATGTGTTCGGTGAGCAGATCACACTCGGGTTCCAATCGCAAACCCCCGCGCAGATGCAGGTCGAACAGGACCCGGCGGTACTGGCCAAAATCAAAGAACGTGAAGCGCTGATCGAAAAACGCAATGAAATGATCCAGAACAGAAATGCGCAGCGAAGGCGATCGCGAGAATCGTCGGTCAACAATCAAAGCGAGTTACCCGAAATTCCGCCGATGCCGAAGTTGCGGCCGGAAGGTGCGGATGCGGAACTCATGTTTGTCTCGCGGCAGCTTATGTTCGGCGGCCATCAGGGGCCACATCGGGATAAGGTGATCCAGGCGCTTTGCGATAAATACAGCTCGCCTTCCATTCAAATCGATGATACAGGGTCTTACGGCGGTCGTATCAAACTGGCCTGGATATATGACTTGGCTGGAACATTGATGAGCGATGCAGCCGATGGCCCTTGCGACCATTTGACGCAGCAGCCCTCGCCTTCGAAAGACAAAGAAAAATTTTATTCCGTTGCCTTAAGAGCGGCCCAGGCGGGCGGACCCTATGATCTGGTCACTATCTCGCCGCAATGCGGATTAACGGCCAAGGCCCAGTTGAGCCTCAATCCGGACGGCTCGGCCTATCAGGTGACAACGACCGTTTATGATCCACAGCGACTGCTGGCGGATGATTGGTACCGTATCATGCAATTTCACAAGGCGTTGATCGCCGAAAAGAAGGCAGAAGCAAAAGCAATAGAATCGCGCGACGTTCCGGATTTTTGATGCCCATTGAATGACGAATGCTTTATTCAGACGGCTTAATATGGCTGAGTTGTTCGATCCCGTAAAGTTGCCCGATCATATTGTCGGCCATGGGCAGTTGCTCCCGTGGCAAAACGACCAGCGGCTCATCCAGTTCGAATTCGATCACATCATACGCAAAGCCGGGATTGAGTTTCTGCGCTTCGGGGATATCAGCAATCGAGGCGATGTCCATCCCGTTGAATTTCTTTACAACAACCTGACTGAGATCTTTGTAGCCGAGGTTGATCGGGGCCGGCAAAACATAACTGAGGACCACAATATCGTTTCGTTCATCGGTCGGCTTGTAGGCCTTGTCCTGAAAATAATGGACAATATGCGGGGCGATATTGCCGTCCCAGTTGCCGCCGCAAAATTGTTTGCAGCTACAGCCGATTGATCTGATCGGCATGTCTTTTCCGGGATTGACATCCCTTACAACACGCCGTCTTCTTCTCGTGAACCGCTTTCGGTTGCCGCATCGTAAGCATCGCGGAAGGCCGGCGGGGCGGTTTCGAGCACGTGTTTTCCCATGGCGGCAATCGCCCATGCGCCGGCCGGGGCCGTTAGAATAATGCTAAGCACCGCTACGGCAAGAATTATCTCACCGGCGGCCGTATCCATTCCGGCAGCACGCATCGCGATCAGCGGCGCTGCGCCAATGGCGGCCTGCACCGTTGCCTTGGGGCAATAGGCGATGATGACAAAAAACCGTTCTCTGAGATTCAGTTCACTGCCAATCAGGCATATCAATACGCCTGCCCCTCGCGCCAGCAGTCCGATCGCGATGATCGCTATTCCTGCAAGCCCGGCTCGCCATGCGACGGCGACATTGACCTGTGCCCCGACCATGGAGAACAGAATAATCTCGGCAAATACCCATATTTTTGCCAGTTTGGCTGATATTTCGTGAGCCATGTGCTCGCACTTTTCAAGAATCACAAACCCGATAGCCATGGCCGCGACCAAACCCGAGAAGGGAACGCAACCGGCCAGAATGTGCTGAAGGCGAACCAGCATTAAGGAAAGCGCCAAAATAATCAGAACTCGTTTGGTAGCACGAGGGTTAAAGCGTTCAAAGAGGTGATAGAGGCATATTCCAATCGCTAAACCGATACTAATTCCCAGAATCAGCGAAATAGGCACACTGGCAGCCTGCCATGCAACGTTGACTTGGTTGCCTAAATATAGACCCATGACTACACTATGCGCGACGATCACGTAGATGTCGTCTACGGAGGCGGCGGCCATCACCATAGAGGGAATGTCTTTTTCCGCTCCTTTGTGCTCTTTAATAAAGCGGAGCATCGAAGGAACGACAACTGCTGGAGAAACCGCTGCCAGAACCGTGCCAAGAATAGCGGATTCAAAATATGTCAGCCCTAACAGAGAGGGGCCAATCAGTGTAATTGTTACTCCTTCCAGGCTGGCAGGAATGAAGGCCAGTAATAGGATTCGCCCACCGACGCTATGAAGCGTTTTGCGGCTTAGTTCAAACCCAACCCTTAGAAGGATAACAATTAAAGCAATGAGCCGTAAATCAGGACCGATCGCCAGCAGGTCGGGATCGAGATAACCCAGCATTTGTGGGCCGAGAAGCAAACCAACGAAAAGCATTCCGATGAGTCCGGGAATGTGAAATCGACGAAAAACCCAGTCGGCCATGAGGCCGAGAATAATGATTTCAGCAATACTGACCGCCATAACGACTCCTTGATAAAGCACTTGTGGATTGCCGGTCAATGTGCACAGCTTCCATCTTACGTCGCCGCGAACATCGAACGAACAAAAAATATGCAGGAGTCATCAGCCGCAATCGGCAACTGCGGCGGTTCAAGGCGAACCCCATCGCCGGCGCAAATTATACGCCATCTAAAAACCGGCGTCAAGTACCGACTGCGAACAGCGCCTTTCTTCCACTTGGATACCGGCATGGCGGAACATTCCTTGGAAATCGTTGTGCAGCTTGCACGCCGTCACGGATTAAATAAATTGCGCAAAATTGAATTCGCAAAAAAGATTTGATACGCCGGCTGGATTCGAAGACAATGACGACTGAAAAATAATGTGGCCCCATTTTTCAGGAGTAAATTGTATGTGGAATGCCAGAAATAACTTTTTAGTACCCGCTTTGGTCATTGTGGTTTGTTCACAATACGCGTTAGCCGACGAACAGGTTGCCGCCGCGCAGCACGGCGCATTGGGCCTGCTCAACGAGCCGGTCGCCCGTTACGAACACACGCAACATCCTGAGGCCCAGTGGTTCGGCCGGGGCAACCTCGGCCTGTTCCTGCACTGGGGCATCTCCACCATCATCGCCAATAACGAGATCTCCTGGGCGATGCTCCTGAACGGCGATCTCAACAAGCGGCCGATCGCACCCAACAAATACTGGGCACAGGCAGAAAAGTTCAACCCGCAAAACTACGACGCGGACAAATGGATCAAGGCCGCCAAAGACGCCGGTTTTACCTACGCCGTGCTGACCACGCGCCACCACGACGGCTATGCCATGTGGCCCAGCAAATACGGCGACCTGAATATCGGCATGTACACCGACGGCGTCGATCTGGTCGGCCCGTTCGTCAAGGCCTGCCACAAACACGGCCTGAAGGTTGGCCTGTATTTCAGCGGCATCGACTGGCATTTCGAACGCGATTACCGTTCGTTCGACCTGCAATCCGACGGCTCGGCGGAAAAGCCGCACCTCGATCCGAACTACGAACCGATTGAAGGACCGCTGCCAAAAAAAGACGATGCCTACTGGCAGCGCGAATACGCCTACAACATGGGCCAGCTTGAGGAACTGCTGACCCACTACGGCCATATCGATATCCTCTGGTTCGACAGTGGCAAACTGCCAGGCGAATTCGAAGAAAAGATTCGCACCTGGCAGCCCGGTATTATTATCAACAACCGCGTCCAGGGCATCGGCGTCGATTATGATTCGAGCTTCGAGGGCGGCCGCCTGCCCGAAACCCGACCGGGCGGATGGTGGGAGGCCTGCATCTCCGCTTCGGGCAGTTGGGCCTATCAGAGCGCTTACGATAAATACGCCATGCCTGTGGCCGACATCCTCGCCATGTTCATCAAGATCCGAAGCTGGGGCGGCAACCTGTTAGTCAATTTCGCCCCACGCGCCGACGGCACACTGCCGGATATTTACTACCAGCGAATGAAAGAAATCGGCGACTGGATGAAGAAAAATAAAGTCGCCGTCCTTGATACCGGGCACGGCGTCTATCCCGAGCAGTGCAATGTCCCGGTCACGACCACAGACAAGAGATGGTACCTGCACCTGTTGCCGGACTTTAAGGAAGAAAAAATCATCCTGACCGGCGTGCCCAAACCCAACTCCGTTAAGATGCTGGCCACCGGCAAAAAAATCGAATCCGAGTTCAGCAGCCCGCGTTTGGAGATGACCGTACCGGCCTGCTGCCGCACCCCAATGCCCGACGTCATCGAACTGGCATGGTAAACCAGTCCGGTGAAATTTGACAGATAAGTGCTTTATAGCTGCTCACAAAGGACGGCGAGCTTTTCCCTGAAATGCACCTCAAAATTTTCCGGGGATAATTGATCGTCGAGCGCCAGTTCATGAAGCCCCGTATCGGATGCAAGAGTTTTGACAGATAACATGAGCTTGTTGAGCTGCGAAAACAAAAGCAGCGAATCGTATGTCTGGCCGCAAAGATGCAACAATTCCTCGGCAATGATTTCGATGACTTTGAACAACGCCGGCCAGTTGATCCATCGCGGCGTTTGGCCGGTGGGTTTCAATAATTCATCCAGCACATCGGGTTTGAGATGATAATATTTTTCTTTTTTCGACGTTCGTACCCGGATCGCCGAAGATTGGGCCATTTCCACCAGGGCCAGTTGGACCGTTTTCTGATAATAGTGCGTTTGCCGGGCCGCCTCGCTGGGGTGGATTTGTTCTTTTGATGCCAGCAGTGCCAAAATCTCTGCTCTGGCATTGATCCCGAATAAGGCCCGCAGAGACAACAGCAAACACGCCGGGTCGCTCGGATCGAATCCCTGAGTGTACCCCCGTAAGCGAAATGCGCCGCGTTTAAGGCCGTGTGAAAAAAAAACGGGCTCGGCATCCGTATCCGGCGGACACGGCAGCGGTTGTCCCTGCCGGTCATAGAACAAGGGTGCCGCCGGTTTTTGATAAAACTTTTTAGCCAGACCCGACCATTTCAACTTGTATTTCGATGCATTCGAAAGCCATTCGGCCACAGCGCTGAGCTGCGGGCCGCTGTGAAAGTGATAATGCTTTTGAATCTGCTGTAAACGCTGGACATTGATCAATTGACCGTGCTGCGACAGCCAGTCTAATACCTCGTCGAATAACCGCGGATCATAACGGCCCATATTCAATGAAAAGAGCAGCAACGCATCGGGGTCGATAATTCGCGAATCTTCTGATTCAACGGTACCGGCTACCCCCAGAGTACTCCACTGTCGCCAGAGCGAGTCGAATATCGCCTCCCAAAGGGTATCTTTAGATTTTATCAACCAGTCGCTCACACCCGAATTCCTTCAAAAACAGTTTTGTTGCGGTTTGAAATCCTTCGGAACGATCATGGGTCATCGCCCATCTTGCGGCCTGCAGCAATTCCTCATCTGTCGGGCAAAGCTGTCTCAAGTCGGATGCATGATAACCGCCGAACTGGTCAATGGCCGCATACAGCTTGAAATGAATCTGGTCCAGTCGGCTGACCAGATAGATTGTCAAGCGATCCCCCTGATCATAAAGCGTCAGTCTCTCGATGAACCCATCCGGCAATCCCAGCCTGAAAAGACCGCCGTCTCCGCTGCTCGGCCCGTTATTGAGCCAGTCTTGAGGAAGCTTTAAGGTATCGGCGACTTCCCGGGCGGCAACTTGAAGCCCAAGCGGCAGCGGGGCCGGATCGATCAAGTGGCGAGCGGTATCCATCAGCACCACAATATCCACGTCCTGGGTGGTGCGATGGACCAGATTCAACGCATTAAGCGCCATCCCGCCGCATACGACGATGGAAAACCGGCCGCTTTTGTTCAGCTTCAACCGGCCATCCAGTAATTTCAATGCTTTTTGAATTGTTCCAAAATCGTTGGTCATGTTCATATTATCGGCAATAGTACTACTAAAGTCAAGTAGTATAATTGCTTTTCCATGATTTTGAATGAAATATTTCGCTGTTACGGGATTCGCAGGTGCTCCAAAGTGGGCCGAGGTAGGCTTTTTTCAAATAATAATCGCTTGAGAGGCCTACCAGATAACTTTCAGAACGTCGACGGAGTGACCCCGCATTTCAGGATCGAGATTCAGAACCAGGTTTTCACGATCCCGGCTAAACGACACCTTTTCACCACTGCGCATCAGAATAATGTCTTCGGGTGTTTTTTCGGTTTTTAATGTAACGGGGTCATTGATACTCGGGATAAGATGGATATACCATTTTCCGGTGCCCACAGTCACGGGGTAATTGCTGATATCCGACCAGTATCCGGGTTCGACCTGAAATACAGATTCTCGATGGATTTCCATCCATTGTTCAATTTCACCGAATCGGTCATAAACAACATCGGGCAGTGTCCCGTCCGGCCCGGGCCCAACATTCGCCAGTAAGTTTCCACCCATCGAGCGGGTCTTGACCAGCCATTCAAGGATGGAAGTCGTATCCAGGTATGTTTCGTTATTCATATAGGCCCAGCCGAACGTTTTCATGGACATGCACAGCTCCCACCATGGGCTTGTCGGTTCATGATCGGGATATCGGCATTCGAAGGTTTCAAAGTCGCCAAACCCGTGCATTCTCGGATTGACAAGGATATTCGGTTGCAGTTTTCTGATTTCGTCCATGGAAATCCCCTCCGGCCCTCCGTCAAACCAGAGGATATCGATTGGGCCGTATCGGGTCAGCAGTTCTCTTACCTGGTTGCCGGTGAATTGCCTGTATTTTTCGGGCCAATCTTTGGGGATCACCCTGCGCTCGATCGGTTCATGATTCAGGCCCAGGGGTCTGCGTTTGGGGGAGTCCGGCGGGCTTGTTCCCCATGTTGTCTCCCAGTTGAATGAAATATAATCCTTGTTGAAATGCATGTCGGGCGGCGAGAAATACAAGCCTGCTTTGAGACCATATTTTCGGCAGGCTTCTATAAACGGCCTTACCAGGTCGCGGCCGTTTAGATATTGTTTCGTGCTGAATTGGCCGTAATCGCTCGGCCAAAGGGCGTATCCGTCATGGTGCTTTGTGGTCAGGACGGCATAGGTAAAGCCGGCCTTGGCAGCCGCTTCGATCCATTTTTCGGGATCGTAGTTGACGGGGTCGAATGTTTCGGCAAGTGCGAAATATTCATTCGGCGTTAAGGTGCCTTTTTCATTTGGGTCCCACGGTAAATTCTTTATCATCGACCATGATATTTCGGTATTCGGTTTGGGGCTTTTTGTGCTGATACTCCAATGCAGAAACAGGCCCATCCCGGCATCTTTAAACCACTGTGCACCTTTGGCTTGCGTGGGAATATAAGGTTCGTCCCGCCAAGCGGCCCCCCACATGTGTTCAACCTTTTGGGGCTCATCGCTTGTTTCGTCACCGTCGGATTTGATGAGCTTGTGCTGCTGTTCGGCGGTTTTATCTGCGGCGACTTCCGGAAGGTCATGGTTGGTGTGACACGAAGATGTAAGGAATAACAAGGCGGACAACGTTAATCGTATCAACAATTTTTTCATATCGTGCATTTCCCATTAAAATTTAACGTTAAATAGGGCTTGCTGAATAAGCCCTGCTTTCCCTTTTTTCCGGTCGCCGGCCAG
>CAZFDE010000099.1:0-8418 GCA_964517795.1 uncultured Pirellulales bacterium
TTGTATATAAATATATAGACAGTAATGGCGATATAGTCTATAAATATATAGACGGTTAATACGATAATATTGAAAATTGGTAGGTGAGGCCATGAAAGCGAAACATAAAAAACTCGCAAGGCAGCAACTCGATCAAACCCTCAGGCGACTTGATCCTTTGAAGGCGCTTAATCTGCCGCCGAAGGGCTGGATTCGTGCGATACGCGATGCGCTTGGCATGACCGGCGAGCAGCTTGCCGCGCGCTTAGGGATCAATAAGCAACGTGTTTCACGAATCGAGCAGGACGAGAAGCGCGGCAAAGTCAAACTTGAGACACTGCGCAACGTTGCCAAAGCGTTGGATTGTATCTTCATTTATGGTTTTGTCCCTCGCAGCAGCCTTGAGCAAACGGTACGGAGCCAGGCCGGGCGGATCGCAAAAAAGCGTATGGCCCGCAGCGACCAAACGATGCGATTGGAAAAGCAGGAATTGACCGACGAGCAAAAGCAAAACGCAATACAGGATCTTATCGGTGATATTGTGGACGAAATGCCAAAATCACTATGGGATGAAAGATGATTGAATTTGACTACCCTCAGGGGGCAACGCCATTAAATGAGGATGAAATGAAGGGGCTTTTGCCCACTCATATTACCACGCGCGAAGAACTGGACCGATGGGAACAGGATAATATCAATGATGCTTTGGGCTGGCTGGAAAACCATATCCCGAAAGACATCCTTAGCCAATCATTTTTGAAGCAATTGCACAAAAGGATGTTTGGCGATGTATGGAAATGGGCGGGTACATTTCGAACAACCGAGAAAAACATCGGCGTGCCATGGTATCAAATCCCGGTCGAATTGAAGAAATTATGCGACGATGTTCGATACTGGATTGAGAACCGCGCGTTCTCGGCTGATGAAATTGCAGTTCGTTTTCACCATCGATTGGTTTCAATCTATTTGTTTGCCAACGGCAACGGTCGGCATGCTCGATTGGCCGCAGATTTGCTTTTGGAACATGTTTTACATAAGCCTGTTTTTACATGGGGCCGCGCTAATCTTGTCGAAGCCGGAGATGATCGCACACGGTATATTGAATCCCTAATCGCGGCTGACCGCGGTGAATATGAACTGCTTTTACGATTTGCCCGGTCGTAGTTTTTGCGGCGTATGATATCGGCGGCTAAGGGGGTGGTTGAACAAAGCCCGCTAATCCGTCGAAATCCGACCATCGCTGTTTCCAGTCGTATATCAATTGCATGGATATAATTTGCGGATCCACATTAGTATCGCCCGAAGCAATCGCTCAGTTCCAGTGCATCGACCGGCGGATTTTTCGAGAGATATTCAACGCGGACCGCCTTCGCTGTTTTCGGATCGATCAGCACGGCGTGGCCGGCCCTGTCTTTGACCAGGAATTTTTCACCAATCGTTGTGGTATCCGGATCGCCTCGCAAACCACTCATCAGAAAAATACTGATCCCGAGGACCAGGCCGATAACCAATGATTTCAATTCGATCTTCATGTAAAACCTCCGTCATTCAATAATGTAAATCGTTTCCCGCTTCTATTTATAATTTCTCGTTCTTATGCAATAAGCATCAACACGGTCGCCATCGCCACTTGACAATGCGAATACAAGTATTATTGAGCATCGGAACCTGCCGCGATACGGTCGATCAGGACGCTGACATCCCTCGAGTCGATGGTATGGTCGCCGTTGATATCGCCTTTGAGATACGAATGCTGAGGCAGTTGCTGTTTGAGGGTGTTGAGCATCAGGACGATGACATCATCGACATCGACACGGCCGTCGTTGTTCAGATCGTACCAGCCGATATCATCCTTATCCGGCCCATCGGTCACCTGCCAGGTAACGGCATATTCTTCAAACGTTTGCGGCATAACCGTATTGGGATCGCTGAAAGAAACAATCAATTCATAGGATGTGCGCGGCTCGATCGGCACTGTCAGATGTTCGAGAAAATCGACTGGGCTGTCACTGTAATCGACGCGGGTTCGGCTTTGATTGGCATCGACCGCCCACAGTTCCAATCGCAGATTCGTATCAAATTCCGTCAACGGATCGAACGGATAGCGGTCGCTGTAATGCTTGTCCCAGACCAGCGTCGCGGTCAAATAGCGGTCGGCCTGTACGGTGTTGGTGTCGAACGCATACAGGGCCTTCGGCTGTTCGGCATCGAGGGTATAGATATCCCAGCCGGTGTGCGCGGTGTTGGGATCCAGCACCGAGATCAGCAGTTCATGGGCATTTTCGGCATCGAGCATCCCGGCACCCTGCAGCGGATCGAGCGGGGCGGTATGATCGTCGTCAGGGGTCAGCTCACCCTTACGCCAGAACGGCAGTTTTCGGGCACTGTTGACCAGCAGGGCCTTCATCAGGCAATGCCCGACGGGGGCTTCGAAGGCATCGGCCAGCAATGGTTCGAGCCTGGCTTTTTGCATCAGCAATCCGGCCGCCCCGGCCACCACCGGTGCGGCGAAACTCGAATAATTACCGGTTATCAGGTAATCCAGGTCGTTGGCCTCGTCGGCCGCCAAACAGTTGCCCGGCGCAACCAGATCCGGCTTTGCCAGTCCTGCCGAGGACGGGCCCTGGCTGGTGTGGGCGGTATTGACGCTGTTGAATTGCAAGCGCATCGTATTAGGATCGTGATTCCGCACCGAATCGACCACGCCGACACCGATCACATTGGCACAGGCGCCCGGATACAACGCGGGATCGTGCGCATCGCGGCCGTTGCCGATCGCGGCAATCACGATCAGATTATTTTGCTCGGCCAGACAATCGATCCCGTCGGTCCACCAGTCCTGAAAATGATGTCCGAACGATGCGGTGATCATATCCAGTGAGCCGCTGCGGCGAGTGAACACGTAGTTGGTTAAAAAATGCCAAAGCTCGAATACATCCGCCTCGGCACGGGGCAGCGCGCCTTGATAATCGAAGTCGCCGAGGGGATAGAGATAGCCGTTCGGATCGCTGCCGAAAAGGATCGAGCACAATGCGGTCGAATGACCGGAGGTATCCGCGGTATTGGGATCGTCATCGTGTAATCGGATCGAGGCATCCGCCAGGCTTGTATGCTCAGCGTTTGGACGATAATCGTTTTGCGGGATGCCGTCGCGATACGTCATGCTGCGACTGACCACCCCGATGTGAATATCGTTACCGTCCAGGCGCGGATCGAGCTGTTTGACGGCAGTAATCCCCGCGGCCTCGAGGGCACGCGGTTGGCTTAGACGTTCACCGTCCGCCCATGATCGGCCGGCAAGAAACATCGGAATACATAAAAATCCGATTAGGACTCTGGATGCCAGATTTTGCGGCATAACACCCTTTCCAAAAGCCAAACTCTGAATGTGTATTATATCATATCAAGGGTAGGATTTCAAGCGGATCAGCCCCCAATTCGCCCTTTTTGGGCGTCCTGTCCGGTAAAACCTGAATTATTCGGCATTTACTTGCTTTTGATCGCGGGCGATGCTATACTGTCGGGCAATAATTTTGACCGGTTTTGATGATGCGGTTGTGGACACCATGAAAGAAATTCTAAACGCGGCACAAATTCAGGAAAAAGTAAGCCGTCTGGCCGACCAGATCGCCGGCGATGCTGCTGATCAGGATATTGCCGTGATCGGCATCCGCAGTCGCGGCGAGGTCCTCGCTCAGCGGCTGGTAAAGGTGCTGGGCGAAAAAACCGGCCAATCCATTCCGTGCGGCACCCTGGATATTACGCTCTACCGCGACGATCTGAACGATCCCAAAGGCAATACCCAGCCGCAGGTCCGTTCAACGGAGATCGGATTCGATATTGACGACAAGGTGATCATTCTTGTCGATGATGTGCTGCATACCGGCCGCTCTTGTCGGGCGGCATTGGATGCATTGATCGATCTGGGCCGACCGAAAGTAATCAAATTGGCGGTGCTGGTGGATCGACAGGGAAGGGAATTTCCGATCCAGGCGGATTATGCCGGGATCAAGGTGGATGTGGAACCAGACGAACTGGTGCAGGTCAATCTGATCGAATCGGACGAGATCGACCGGGTCGAGGTTCACTAATGGGCACCGGACTTGATTGGGAAGATCGAGTAACCGTATGGCGCTATTGAAAAAGGCCAAAAAAATCGAGTGGAATAAAAAGCACCTGTTGGGTTTGCGAGACCTGACAGCGGGAGAGATCACGTATTTGCTGGATACGGCCGAGGGATTCGAACAGATCAGCACACGCTCCATTAAAAAGGCCCCGCCTCTGAGAGGTAAAGTCGTGGTCAATTTATTCTTCGAGGACAGCACCCGCACCCGGACGAGTTTTGCCCTGGCGGCCAATCGCCTCAGTGCCGATGTGATCGAGTTCACCAAAAAAACCAGTTCGGTCAGCAAAGGCGAAACGCTGATCGATACGGCGCGGAATCTCGAAGCAATGGGGATCGATATCGTTGTGATCCGTCACGGCGCCGGCGGAGCGGCAATTCAGCTCAGCCGCAGCATCAGCGCTTCGGTGGTCAATGCCGGTGATGGGTTCTGCGAACATCCGACACAGGGGCTGCTGGATGTCTATACGATCCGCAAACACAAAAAATCGCTCAGCGGACTGAAGATCGCGATCGTGGGCGATATCGCGCATTCACGGGTCGCACGCAGCGACCTGTGGGCAATGACCAAACTCGGCGCCGAGGTTACCCTGGTCGGTCCGCCGACATTGATGCCGGCTCAGGTGGACAACCTGCCGGTGAAGGTATCGTATAAGCTTGATGAAGTGATTGAGAACGTCGATGTGATCAACATGCTTCGGATCCAGTTCGAGCGGCTCGGCGGCAATCCGTTCCCTTCGGTGCGCGAGTACTCGCATTATTTCGGGCTGACCGTGGACCGAATGAAAAAGGCCAAGCCGGATATTCTGGTGATGCATCCCGGGCCGATCAATCGGGGTCTCGAGATGGAAAGCGAAGTGGCCGACGGCGAGCACAGTGTGATTCTGGATCAGGTGAAAAACGGGCTGGCGGTCCGCATGGCGGTCCTGTTTCTGGTCAATCAGGGTGCTGCGGCCGGCTCGGCTTAGGATAACGTATTATGGCAAAAGAATTATTAATCAAAAACGGGCATGTGATCGATCCGGCCAATAACATAGATCAGGTGTGCGATGTTCTGGTCGTGGACGAGCGGATCGCCGATGTCGGCAAGATCGCCAAATCCTGTGAAACGACCATCGATGCCAAATCGAAGATCGTCTGCCCGGGCCTGATCGATATACATGTTCATTTTCGCGAACCCGGCGACGAAGAGGAAGAAACGATTGCCAGCGGTTCGGCGGCCGCGGTTAAAGCCGGCTTTACCTCGGTAGTCTGTATGCCGAATACCGATCCGCCGGTCGAGACCGAGACGGATGTCGAGTATATCCACCGCAAGGGCCGCCAGGCCCGCAAGACGCATGTGTATACCATGGGCGCGGTCACGAAAAATCGCGAAGGGGTGGAACTGGCGGAGATGGGATTCATGGCCGAGGCCGGCGCGGTGGGATTTACCGATGACGGCAACGGCCTGCAAGACCCGTCGGTGATGCTTCGGGCGATGAAATACATTCGCATGTTCGACAAGGTGATCGCGCAACATTGCCAGGATAACAGTTTTGCCAAAAACGGAGTCATGAACGCCGGCTATACATCGACCGTACTGGGTTTGCCGGGAATGGATGCAATGGCCGAGCAGGCGATGTTGTGGCGCGATATCCAGTTGGTCAAGAAAACATCTGCCTGCTATCACGCTCAGCATATCTCGACCGCCGGCTCGGTCGGGTTGATCCGTCAGGCCCGGCAAATGTCACTGCCGGTAACCTGCGAGGTGACACCACATCATCTGTTATTGACCGAAGAATGCTGCGCGACGTATGACAGCAATTACAAGGTCAATCCGCCGCTGCGGACGGCCGAGGATATCGAAGCGCTCAAGCAGGCCCTGCGCGATGGACTGGTCGATGCACTGGTGACCGATCATGCCCCGCATTTGCTCAGTGAAAAAGAGATCGAATTTCTGGCCGCACCGTTCGGGATCGCTTCTTTAGAGTGTGCGTTGCCGCTCTATATCAAAGCCCTGATCGAGCCGAAAGTCCTGACGTGGCCGCAGTTGATCGCCCTGCTAACCTGTAAACCCGCCGCCATCATCGGCATCGATAAGGGCACCCTCTCGCCGGGCAAACAGGCCGATATTACCGTTTTCGACCCTGAAACGCCGCTGACCGTCGATTGCGAGACGTTTGTTTCGAAGGGACGTAACTGCCCGTATCATGGATGGAATCTCAACGGCAAAATCGAATATACCATTGTCGGCGGCGAAATTCGTTACCGCGCGGATACCTGAAACCATGTTGTTTTTGATCGACGGTTACAATCTGTCCCATGCCATTGAAGCGATCGAATCTCCGAATGCCGGTTACGATGACGCGTCGCTGTGCCTGACGATCGATGCATTTTTACGTTATACAAAGAATAAAGCCGTTATTTATTTTGACGGTATCGGCCCGCCGGACAAAACATTCATTGACACGCTCGGTGCCTTAAAGGTTCAATATTGCGGCCGTGCCGAGGAGGCCGACACGTTCATTGAGCATCGGTTAAAATCCGTTACCAGCCCGCACACAACAGTGGTCAGCAATGATCGACGAATTAAGAAAGCCGCTTACGGGCATGCAATCCAGAATATGGGATGCGAATCGTTCTGGGCATTGATCCATCAAAAAATGGACCAGAAAGCCAGACGCAGCGGCCATGCGGCCAGATCGCGTCCCCTCACCGAAGGCGAAACCGACCAATGGATGAAATTCCTTGGTTTTGAACAATAAAAAACATGTTTACCGTTAGAGGTGTTTATCATGAAACGGTCCACCGTTATTCATCGGGTGTCGAAGTATCTGATCCTGTTTGCTGGCCTCTTGGCCCTGGGCGAAGCAACCGCTTCGGCGCAAATTCCGGAATCGCTGGTTGATAAAAAAGTCCTGGTACTGAATTCATATCATCGCGGGTATTACTGGTCCGATTCCCTGATCTCAGGAATTCAAGAGGTGTTCGAATCCGACCCGCTGCAGATTGAGGTGTTCATCGAGCATTTTGACGGCAAGCGATACGATGTCAATATGGTGTACCCGGCCATGGATGCCGTTTTGGATGCCAAGTACGGTCAACAACAGCTCGATGCCGTGGTGGTCTGTGACAATGTGGCGTTTAATTATGTGCTGCAAAATCGGGATACCCGCTTTCGGTCGATCCCGATCATTTTCTGCGGCGTGCGGCTCTACAGTCCCGAACAGATCCGTCAATATCCGATGATGACCGGTATCATCGAGGAACATCTGCGCGACCATATTATTCGCACGGCCCTGGCTATTCATCCCGCTAAACATAAAATACTGCTGGTCAACATTAATCCGTACAATCCTGATGAATTCCTCCATTGCCAGGTTGCCATCAAGCGGGTGATCGCCGAGGATAACCTTTCAATCGAACTGCAGACGCTCGATCTGAATCAATTGTCGTATGATCAATTATGGTATAAGCTGCATCAGGTGTCGCACGACACAGTAGTATTCCCAACGAATACGAATTTCTTCACAGATAAAAACGGGCAGATACTCCCGTTTGAAATGGGGGTATCGCGGTTTTGCCGCAGTTGCCCGGTGCCGGTATATACTTTTCGCCGCGATTGGATCGGGCTGGGAGCGACGGGGACCAGTATGATCAATGGTTTTCGTCTGAGTGAAATGGTCGCTCAACGTACCCTGGATGTAATCAGCAATCGAAATATTGATGAGATGCAGATCGGTACCGACAATCCCATGCTCTATTTATTTGATTACGAACAAATCGAACGCTTCAATATTTCGAAGGCCCGCTTGCCCGAGAATTTAATCTATAAAAATGAACCGGACACCTTTTACTACCGTTATAAGCAGCGCATCTGGCTGACGGCCGGCGTTATTTTCGCCCTCTCGGCATCGACGATCATTATGTTTATTTTGAATATTCAGCGCAAACAGGCCCAGCAGTTACTGGCCGGCGAACGTAAATTACTGCAAACGATTATCGATACGATCCCCGATCATATTTTTGTCAAGGATAAGAAAAGTCGTTTTGTTTTTTCCAATCAGCAGAATTTGCAGTTCCTTAGAACGCAAGGTCTAAGTGATATTATTGGTAAGACCGATTTTGATTTTATGCTTCATGATCTTGCAAGTCGATATTTTTATGAAGAACAGGCCGTGATCCAAGGCGGAGAAGGAATTGTCAACCAGGAAAGATATATCAAAGATGAGCCGGGCAGCCGTCAGGAATGGATATTGACAACCAAAGTGCCCTGGTATGATGAAAACGGCAATATTCTCGGGATCGTTGGTTGTAACCGGGATATTACACAATAT
>CAZFDE010000100.1:0-8290 GCA_964517795.1 uncultured Pirellulales bacterium
ACCAGCCAGGTCGATGCCGACAGCGAGGCCAAGATCCATCAGGCCATTGAAGCGATCATGAAGGATCGGACCAGCTTTATCATCGCTCACCGGTTCAGTACTGTTATCTCGGCCGATGTGATCGTCGTAATGGACGGTGGGCAGATCATCGCCCAGGGTCGCCATGACCAGTTGATCAAAGAATGTGTATTGTATCAGAACCTGTACGAAACCCAGTTGGTGAAAGCCTGAAAATAAAGCTATGTTTGATTCATTATTTCAGATAGAATTATCCGATGTTTTAGGGGTGTCCGATATGGATCAATAAAGGGAAATCAAGATGACCGATATCAATCACCAAAAGCAGGCCAACGAACTATTCGTGCGATATAAAAGCAATCCGATCCTGACGCCGGAAGAGTGGCCGTATGCCGCCAACGCGGTATTTAATCCGGCCGCGGTGAAGTTAAATAATGAAACGATTTTGTTGATCCGGGTTGAGGATATGCGCGGCTTTTCGCATTTGACCGTGGCCCGCAGCGCCGATGGCTTTACCAACTGGCAGATTGATCCCGAGCCGACGCTGCTGGCGGACCCGAATTCACATGAAGAACGGTGGGGGCTGGAAGATCCGCGAATCGTCTGGCTGGAAGAACAACGCCAGTACGCCATTACCTATACCTCGTTCAGCGAAGGCGGACCGATCGTTTCACTGGCGATCACCAAAAATTTCAAGACCTTTGCCCGCCTGGGCGGTCTGCTGCCGCCGGAAGATAAAGATGCGTGCCTGTTCCCGCGGCGGTTTCGCGGGCGGTTTGCCCTGATCCATCGACCGATCGTACGCGGCGAAGCGCATATGTGGATCAGCTTTTCGCCGGACCTGAAGCATTGGGGCGATCACCGGATTTTGATCATGACCCGTGAGGCGTATTGGGATTGCCATCGCGTGGGCCTGGCGTGCCAGCCGATCGAGACCGAGCACGGCTGGATGGTTTTTTACCACGGGGTACGCAATACCACCGCCGGGGCGATCTATCGAATGGGCCTGGCGCTGCTGGATCTGGAGGAACCGTGGAAGGTGTTGCGGCGAAGCGATGAATGGATCCTGGGCCCGCGGGCGATCTACGAACGGGTCGGCGATGTCAGTGATGTGGTCTTTCCATCCGGGGTGACACTTTCGAAAGAGACGAATCAGCTTCACCTGTATTATGGCGCGGCCGATTGTACTGTGGCCGTCGCCACGGCAGATTACAATAAGGTCATGGATTACTTATTATCTTGCCCGGAGACTAAATAAAAAAGTGATCATCTCGATAATTTTGGTTGTGTTTTTTCTTGACTGAATATTTTTTAGATGACCGTCGTGTAAATTTTGCCGAAGAAAAATATTGACAGCCAATATGTTCTTTGATAGAATATATTTTCGCAATGGGTTGTAAACAGCCCGTTGCGGCCCTGAAACGTCATTTTGTGATGGTTACGGGGTTATGGTTGGGCCAAAACCTTCGCGAAGGTGCGGCCGTTTTTGCGTGGAAAACGGCAGTCCTTTCGAAACATGCCCGAAAAACCATAATTAACCGGAATAACGATAAATAGTTTATCAGGAGTACGAAAATGAGTCCAAAGAAGAAGTCTTGCCAATCCCCCGCGAGTTCTCTCAAAACCGGTGCAGAGATCATCGTCCAGAGTCTGATCGATCAGGGCGTTGAGACGATGTTCGGCTACCTCGGCGGCGTGGTTTTGCCGCTGTTCGACAAGCTTTACGATGCGCCGATCAATTTCATTATCCCGCGGCATGAGCAGGGCGGCTGCCATATGGCCGACGCCTATGCCCGCGCCAGCGGTAAGGTCGGCGTCGTGGTCGCAACCAGCGGCCCGGGCGCCTGTAACCTGGTTACGGGTCTGGCGACCGCGATGATGGATTCGGTTCCGCTGGTAGCGCTGACCGGTCAGGTCCGCACCGAGCTGATCGGCAACGATGCCTTCCAGGAAGCCGATACCACCGGCATCACCCGGCCAATCACCAAGCATAACTGTATCGTCAAGGACGTCAACGATATGGCCCGGACGATTAAAGAGGCGTTCTATATTGCCTCGACCGGCCGACCCGGTCCGGTACTGATCGATATCCCGGTCGATATCGAGGTCACTAAAGCCAATTACGACGCTGATGTTCCGATGAAATTGCCGGGATACAAATTGTTCAGCGGCGGACACAAACGCCAGATCTCCGCAGCCGCCAAGGCGATCAATCAATCGAAGCGGCCCGTGCTCTATGTCGGTGGCGGCGTCATTGCGGCCAACGCATCCGAAGAACTTCGTGCGTTTGCCGACAAAGCGCACCTGCCGGTTACCATGACACTGATGGGACTGGGCAGTTACGACCAGACCAAAGCCGAATCGCTGGATATGCTCGGCATGCATGGCTCGGCTTATGCCAATTATGCGATTCAGGAATGTGACCTGCTGATCGCGGTCGGGGCGCGGTTCGACGACCGTGTAACCGGCAAGGTCAAGACGTTTGCGCCGCATGCGAAGATCATTCATGTCGATATCGACCCGGCCAGTATTTCCAAAAATGTTCATGTCGATATCCCGGTCGTCGGCGATGCCAAATTCATCCTGGGCGAACTGGCCCGGGAAGTCGAGCATCAGCCGCGAACGGAATGGTTTGCGAAGATCGCCGAATGGAAGAAGAAGTTTCCGTTGCGATACGATAATAATTCGGCGAATATCAAGCCGCAGTACGTGATCGAAGAGATCTGCAAGCAGACCAAAGACGAGGCGATCGTTACGACCGGCGTCGGGCAGAACCAGATGTGGGCGGCGCAGTTCTACAAATTCCGCCACCCGCGCCAGTTCATCAGCTCCGGCGGTCTGGGGACGATGGGGTACGGCCTGCCTGCGGCAATCGGTGCGCAGATCGCCCGGCCGGACGCGACCGTTATCGATATTGACGGCGACCACAGTTTCAATATGACGATGACCGAGCTTTCGACCGCGGTTCAAAATGACCTGCCGATCAAGGTCTGCATCCTTAATAACGGCTATATGGGCATGGTTCGCCAGTGGCAGGAGCTGTTCTACGGTAAACGGTACTCCAAGAGCTACCTGTCCAATCCGGACTACGCGACGGTTGCCGAGGCGCTCGGTGCGGTTGGGATTACGGTCGAAAAGAAGGCCGACGTCCCCAAGGCCGTCAAGCAGATGCTCGCCGAGAAAAAACCCTGCGTGGTCGATTTCCATGTCGAGCCGGAGGAGAACGTCTGGCCGATGGTCCCGGCGGGCAAGAGCCTCAACGAGATGGATGGCCTGGATATTCTGGAAAGTATGGCGTAAGCCTTTAAGGAGATAGCCCCATGAAACATATTATCAGTGCATTGGTTGAAAATAAACCGGGCGTTCTGGCACATGTCGCGGGCATGTTCGCGGCCAGGGCGTTTAATATCGATTCGCTGGTCGTCGGCCGTACCGAGGACCCGGACCTGAGCCGCATGACCATCGTCGTTGTCGGCGACGACAAGGTTGTCGAGCAGGTGCGAAAGCAGCTTGCCAAGATTATCCCGGTCGTCAAGGTCCAGGATTTTGTCGGCCAGCCGCTGGTCGCGCGCGACCTGATGCTGATCGCGGTGGCCTGTCCGCCGGAGAAACGGCCCGAACTGTTTGCCCTTATTGAGATGTTCCGCGGCAAGGTGGTCGATATCGGCCAGAAGTTTTTGATGATTGAAATTTCAGGTCCCGAGAACAAGATCGAGGCCTTTATCGATGTCTGCAGACCCTACGGCATCAAATCCGTTGCACGGACCGGAACGATCGCCATGCCCCGGCATGCGACAACCGAAATGTAAGTTGCGGTCTATACACGTGCTCAAAAAGCGGAGCAGGCCGACCCCTGCTCCGCTTTTTTGTTCTCATTGTCTGCATCCTTTTTATATTTACGCATTACCCATGCGGCCAGGTATAATAATCCCGGCAGGATGGCACTGAGCATATACATCCAAAAAATTAATTTGGATGGCCCGAGGGATATAAAAAAAGCCGATGCGCAGATGACCACCATCAGCCCGCCGAGCAGCTCCCGCTTGACGCCGAGGATATAACCGAGCAAAAATCCGAAGTGCAGCAGCATCCGCAGGCCCACATGCCACGGCGGCAGTTCGGTTTGGTTCACGATCGGTGTGATGTACCATTCATGCAGGTGCGCTACAAAAAAACTACCCCATAAAAATAATCCCATCGCGGCCGTGATCCGCCCCAGCCACGAAACAATAATCCGTACGATTTTTGTTCGTTCCATTTTTCTTGTTCCCCTAAAACAAGGTTTCTTATTTTTCGGAATTTTCATAGAAGACGGAGATCATCTCTAACAGAAATAGTCGCCGGATCGCATCATAGCCGCGCGGATTCGGGTCCTCGAGATTGATGTAATACCAGAAATAGGGATCGTCGTTGCGATATGTTTTTCGCCAGAAGTCCCTGCAGTGAATTCCGTGCCCGAGAAATTCCGAATGAATGTCCACCAGATGTACGCTTTCATACTCGTTGCACAGTTCCGCGATTTTGCGGTTTGCCAGCGCCAGCACTTTCATCGCATCGGGCCATTTGGGAAAATTAACCAACTGCGGGTCGCCCACACCATCAGTCGGGTCGTAAATGTTCGCAAGGAAAATCTCGCAGCCGCCGGGAAACTTCATATGGATTTCATCGATCACCGCAGCGATACGGTTTTTCATATTCTCGCACCACGGCACGGCCTGTTCGTATGTGCAGCCGTACATCGCACCGTCCTTGGGCGGCCTACGGCCATAGCTATGGATCAGGTCGTTGCCGCCGCTGGTCATGACAATAATACCCAGCACATCCACAGGATAATCCGAAATTCGCTGGGCCTGAACAAGATGGTCACCGGATGTTGAATAATCAACAGCATAGTTCTTTGTTTCTTTGATATGCAGTACTGCTGATAAGTCTTTGCCCTGCATGTTCGGATATTTTATATCATGGTTATTGACCAGCAGATTGAAATATCGGTCTTTATCATCAGCTCCTAATCCCCGTGTTACACTGTCACCGAGACCGATGAAAACCACGTCTCGATCTGTCCATTTTTCTTCAAACGGCAGTGACGACACTGCCGGTCCAGCGGGACCCTCACCGATCGGCAGTCTCAAAAGTGCGATCTGGATTCGGTATCTGGCATAAAGACCGGCGATAATCAAAATCGCAATCACATAGAAAATGATTCGAAATCGGACCTGATACCATTTGGGTTTCTTTTTCATGGCTGCTTCTCCTTAACGGCACATATGATTCCAAAAACAATGCATAACGCACACGGGATAACGAACCAGTGGCCGGCGGCATCGAAAAGCGTTCGCCGGGGATAGAGGTTGATATCGCCGATGACCAGGTCGGGACTGTCTTTGAAATGATCTTTTTGGGCGATGATTTTGCCGCGGCCGTCGATAATCGCGCTGATCCCGTTATAGGCGGCCCGGACAATCCCGAATCGCGATTCGATGGCCCGGCCGAGGGTGCCCTGGTAATGGGCGTCCTTGACCTGAATCCAGTCCAATGTCGGCACGGCCATGATCGCGACGGGTTTGCGGCCGTAGTCCCGCGTCAGCGAACTGAAATTATCATCCTGACAAATCATCGCCCCGATAGAAACGCCATCCACCTCCGTGATCACCGGTTGGCCGTTGCCCTCGCTGAAATTCTCGAACGGGATCAGATGTGTTTTGGTGTATGGGCCGGTAACTACACCGTTTGGATCGATAAAGACCATCTGATTCTTATTTTCTTGCATCTCGATATAGCCGACCGCCAGTGTGACAGCATATGTGCGGGCAATTTCTGAAAAGCGGTTTATCTCTTCTGTGTACTGGTTAAACAGAAATCCGCACTCCGGTGAAACAACCAGTTTTGCCCCTTCGGCGGCGGCCTGTTTGACCGGTTCTTCGTAAAGTGTCGTAAAGCCATCGTCGCTGTAAACGCCTCCGGCATCATCATGCTGGGTTTGGGTCCAGCCGACTGACGCAACCCGGATCGACCCGGCCGGTTTTTCAAACCACAGAATCCCATTGGTCAAACAAACGAGCAATACCAAAAAGATCATGACAGCGGCGATTTTGACTCGATTGACTTTATGCAATGCGAATTGAATGATCGCGGCCTGAAACGTCCCGAGTATGAATCCAATGCCGGAGATACCGGTGAAGCTGATGAACTGAATCGCGGCCGGATAGAATGACCACGGCCGAAAGAACGATTGCGACAGGCCCCAGATCGGCACGGCCGTGAAGTTGAGCCAGTCAACCACTGTTAACGCCGCACCGACAAAGAGAAATCCGTACCATCGCCCCTTTCGCAGAAAATAAGTTGATCCTAAAGCGAAAAGCATCATCAAAAGGGTGATCTCGGTGATGAGGATGGCACTGATCGCCGGCGGCATCTGCAAAAACACGAGCTGAACGATCGTATAGCTCAGGCCCAAATATAGTCCGGTGATGACTGCCTGTTTGCGGAAAAAATGCCGATTTCCGCAGACCCACAAAACCGGCAGCAGGGCAATAAGCTGCAGCAATGCCAGCTCGCCCCATAAATGGCCGACCATCATCAGTAATCCACTGCCCAGACCGGCCGCCCGGCACAATAGCATTCGCAAAATTCTGTCTCGTGTTGTATTCTGTTTTAACATATATAGTTCACATCTTAACTAAATAGCCAAAAAACAATAACCCATTTTTTTACATTTCAAATTTACTCGGTAATAGCCGCACGGACCTTTTCGAGCATCGCGATCAGTTTCTTCTGCTCACTGTCACTGAGCGGGGCCATAACCCGTTGGACTTCTTTGGCATACAGCGGCAGGACCTTATCGAGCAGCTTGACGCCTTTGTCGGTGAGCCGGATGATATTGTTTCGCCGGTCTTTCGGGTCGCTGGTCCGCGCGACCAGATCGGCCTTTTCCATCCGGTCGATCAGCGATGTAATATTCGCCCGATTGACCAGCATCATATCGCTGAGCTGCGCCTGGGTCGTGCCGACCTTGTCCGATTGATGGTGCAGCAGGGCAAGGGCGTTGAATTGCACATCGGTCAGCCCGAACGGCCGAAAGAACTCGTCGGCTTTTTTCTTCATCTTCGAGGCCGTGAAATAAATATTCAGCAGGCCCTCATGGCCGTGAATTTGCAGCGGCCGATAAAGTTTTAATTCGTCTTGGAGTCCCATGATGAATCCATTTTGTATTAACTATTCATATATGAATTATATATACCAAAACTATCCTGTCAAGCTTTTTTTCAAAAAATTTTACGGTTTTTTCCAAATAAACCGGGATTTTGTGAATATACACCCGGGAAAAACGTTTTAAATCATTAGAAATACGGATTATGATAGCAAAAAGAACAACGCGTAGGGTGGGCCGTGCCCACCATTTAAGTCGGTAAAAGATGGGATTGATGCCTATGGAATGCCCGAAATGTCATGCAATCAATTCGGATGATGAAAATAACTGCCTGCGTTGCGGCGGTGAACTTCAAAGGGATATCCCGAAAAAAAAGAACCCCAAATCAAAATTTGATAAGAAAGATTTTGCATGGAATCTTGTCATTGGCCTGATGACCGCGTCGGTTTTTATTCTGAATCCGCCAGCCGCTTGTGTCATAGCAATCATCGATCTCATCCTACTCATTGTTTGGTCAAAGAAAAATTTAAAGCTTTCAACAGCAAGAGTCAGGCAGAAAACCGGATTGGTATTTACCATTGTTTTTGGAATTTTTTTAGTATTGTTTGCTTTCTGGAGACTGGATGCGCCGCCGATTCCAAGTGATTATACATTAGATGATCTCCGGATGGTTTCCGTTTCTTGCCTTGAAAGCTATAACGTATTAAACCAACTTTCTACTGATGCAGAAGATCCTAATAGTTCATTGGCGATTGGATTAACAGTAGAAGATATGAATGAGTTCGAGCGGCTTGCAGATAGTTTAAAATACGATGATTTTAATGAGTTGTCTGCCAATCTGAAGGATCAATCCGAATCGATTATAGATCTGTGGCAAAAAACACAAAAAGGCCGTGAAATTATATATAAACTCAATACCTATGAAGCAATTGCGGATCTAAGCACGGCAAGTATTGATGAGGACCCTTGTCCATGGAATAAAACTTTCAAAAAGCTGTTTTTAATTAATTCATGGTATATATTGCTCCAGTGCCAGAAAGGCAATGATTTTGCAGCAGTTGAAGAACTGAGTTGTCTGTATTCTATTGTTCAAAAACTCAGTCCGAATGCCCGATCTTTAGT
>CAZFDE010000101.1:0-8229 GCA_964517795.1 uncultured Pirellulales bacterium
GCCTTCGCATAAAGCTACGACGAGGCAGGCAAGTTGCCCATCCTACCCTACTTCGGAACCTGCTGCGCAGAAATAATTTAAATAGACCCATCGACTGCGCTCAGGGTGACGATTTGGTGCGATGAAATCGTACCCTACCTTTTCGTTGTTCATGATTTGGCTTGCATGGTTTGTTGATCTGGATTCCCGCTTTCGTGGGAATGACAGAAAGGTGAAAATTTAAAGGTTAAAGTGCAAAACTATTGAGTCTGCTGCGCAGGGCTGATTTTGATAGCTCCCTCGACTGCGCCATGTACCATTCGGTTCATGGCTGCGCTCAGGGTGACAGCGGTGGGCACGGCCCACCCTACAAAAAAATCCGCGTTAATCCAGCCCGTCCGCAATAGCGAGACGAGGCAAGTGTTAATCCGTGAAATCCGTGGTTTTGAGTTTAGTTACGTGCTGGTGAGCGAGGCGGGTTGGTTCTGGGAGGCGATACTTGACCGCGCAGGTCAAGACAATATTTATGGTGTCGTCGAGTGTGCAGCGGTGGCCGACGGAGACGAACAGCGGTTTGACATTGGTTCGGGTTCGCAGGACGGCGCCGATGATATCCTCGGTTTTGGGGTCGTAGAGGTATTCGAAACTACCTTTGGTTTTGGGCGGTTCTTTATAAGTGCCGATCAAGCGGCTCTTGGCGCAGCCGACGGTGGGTTTGTCGAAGAACAGGCCCAGATGGGCGGCGATGCCCATCCGGCGGGGGTGGGCGATTCCCTGGCCGTCGATCATGAAGCAGTCCGGCTCGATGTTGAGCTTTTTGACGGCCGCCAGGCAGGCCGGCGCTTCGCGGAACGACAACAGGCCGGGGATATAGGGCATGGGGACCGGCTCGAGGGCCTGCTGTGATTCGAGAACGCTCATATCGGCGATATTCAGGACGATGGCTGCGGCGATGGCGTTTCGGGCGTCTTTGGTGAACGCGCAGTCGAGGCCGCAGACGGTGCGGATTTTTTTGCGGATTCGGGTCTGCCGGACCTGCGCGGCCAGTTGCACCTGCAAATCCCTTGCCTGTGCGTAGGTTACATCCCAGCGGTGGCGGTTTTTCAGCTTCATATAGCCGCATTTTACCCCAACCGGACCAATTCAGCGAGGCTTTGTAGGTAAAAAAATCACCGTGCGGATGCACACCGTCAGAGATTCTTCGCCTTCGGCTCAGAAGGATACGCTGGGGCAGGGTTCGGGATTCGATGGTCTGGATTCCCGCCTTCGCGGGAATGACAAAGTGAGCCGGGAATGACAAAGTGAGCCGGGAATGACAAAGTGAGCCGGGAATGACAGAAGGGGGCGTGCGGCGTTGGTTCGATGAAAAAGCATTTTACGCGGGCGGGATTTTATGGTATAATATCACGTTTGGGTTATTGTTAATTTTTAGCGTTAGACTATGTATTACCATCCAAAGAGTATGTCATTTAGCATTTGATGCGGAGTCCAGATATGTAAAACTGGATTCCCGCCTTCGCGGGAATGACAAGTGCTTTGGGTGGCGGAAATTGAAGTTATCACTATGGCGAATAACAACGGCAAGGCGATTCAGATCATTGGGGCCGCGGAGCACAACCTCAAGAACCTCAATTTGAGCATTCCGCGCGATAAGCTGGTGGTTATCACGGGCATCAGCGGCTCGGGCAAAAGCTCGCTGGCGTTTGATACGATTTACGCCGAGGGCCGCCGCAAGTATGTCGAATCGCTGAGCTCTTACGCCCGCCAATTTCTCGAACAGATGCAGAAGCCGGCGATCGAGGAGATCACGGGCCTGCCGCCGACGATCGCGATCGAGCAGCGCAGCGCCAGCGGCAATCCGCGTTCGACCGTGGCGACGACGACGGAGATTTATGACTATTTCCGGCTTTTGTTCGCGCGGGCGGGCACGCCTCACTGCTGGATCTGCGGCAAGGTGATTACCAGCCAGCACGCGACCCAGATCGTCGAGGCGATTATGCAGAACCCCGAGGGGACGAAGATCCAGATCTGCGCGCCGCTGGTCCGCGGCAAGAAGGGCGAGCATCGGGATATTTTGACGCATGTGCAGCGCGAGGGGTATGTGCGGGTGCGGATCGACGGGTCGATGTACGATATTCGCAGTCTGCCGGAGCTGAATAAATTTCAGGCCCATAATATCGATGCGGTGATCGATCGGCTGATCCTGAAGGAATCGATCCGGGTGCGGCTGGCCGACTCGGTGGAGACGGCGTTGAAACTGGCGGACGGGGTGATATTGATCCTCCTGCAGCAGCCGCATGAGAGCAAAACCAATGGCGGCAACGGCGAGTGGATCGAACGGATCTACAGCGAGAAATTCGCGTGCTCGGATCATCCAGAAGCGAGTCTCGAGGAGCTGTCGCCGCGGCTGTTCAGCTTTAACAGTCCCTATGGCGCGTGTGCGAGCTGCGACGGGCTGGGGACGATTCTCGAATTCGATCCGGATCTGATCGTTCCGGATAAGAGCATTTCGCTGGAGAATGGCGCGATCACCGCGTGGCGCAAGGGCGGCAAGCGGATGAACATTTTCTATAACCGGCTGATCAAGAAATTCTGCCGCAATCTGGAGATTCGAAAAAGTGCACCCTTTGAGGAGATTCCCGAGGATGTCCGAAAGGTCCTGATGTACGGGACGACCGGTGCCGAGGCCAAGGCGTTCGGGTTCAGTTTCGAGGGGGTGATTCCGAACCTGACGCGGCGATGGAAGACGACGGCCAGCGAATATGTCAAGGCCCGGCTGCACAGTTTTCTTTCGGAGCAGCCGTGCAATACCTGTAAGGGGGCGCGGCTGCGGCCGGAGGCGATGGCGGTACTGGTCGGCGAGAAGAATATTCGCCAGTTGAGCGAGATGAGTATCGAAAAGGCGATGGCGTTTTTCAAGGACCTGACGCTGGATTCGGAAAAGACGATAATCGCCGAACCGATCCTGCGGGAGATCAAGGCACGCCTGCAGTTCATGGTCGATGTGGGGCTGGGGTACCTGACGCTGGACCGCAAGAGCAGTACGCTTTCGGGCGGCGAGGCCCAGCGGATTCGGCTGGCGACGCAGGTCGGCAGCGGGCTGGTGGGGGTCTGTTATGTGCTCGACGAGCCGACGATCGGGCTGCATAAGCGGGACAACGAGCGGCTGCTGGGGATTCTCAAGAGGCTCAGCAAGATCGGCAATACCGTGCTGGTCGTCGAACATGATGAGGATATCATCAAGAGTGCCGAGCATATTATCGATATCGGTCCGGCGGCGGGCGCGCACGGCGGCGAACTGGTCGTGCAGGGCGATTTCGATACGGTCTCCGCGTGCCGCAAGTCGATGACGGGGCTGTATCTGAGCGGGCGACAGAAAATCGAACTGCCGAACCAGCGACGCGCGTACAGTCTGCGAAAGGTGATCGAGGTCAAGGGTGCAGAGGAGCACAATCTAAAGCAGATCGATGTCAAGTTTCCGGTCGGCGTGTTTATTTGTGTCACCGGGGTTTCCGGTTCGGGCAAGAGTACGCTGGTGAATCAGATTCTGCTTCGGGCGCTCAAGCGCCGCCTATACGCCTCGCGCGAGCGGCCCGGTCAGCATAAAACCGTGCTCGGGACATCGCTGATCGACAAGGTGATCCAGATCGATCAGTCGCCGATCGGCAAGACGCCGCGGAGCAATCCGGCGACCTATACCGGGGTGTTCGACCTGATCCGAAAACTGTTCAGTATGACCAAGGAGGCGAAGATTCGCGGCTACAAGCCCGGGCGGTTCAGCTTTAACGTCAAGGGCGGGCGGTGCGAGGACTGCATGGGGCAGGGGACCAAGAAGATCGAGATGCATTTTCTGCCGGATGTGTATGTCACCTGCCAAAGCTGCAAAGGGACGCGTTACAACCGTGAGACGCTGCAGGTGACCTACAAAGGGAAAAATATTGCCGATGTGCTGCAAATGCAGATCGAGGAGGCGATGGACTTTTTCGCGAATTTCCCGGCGATCATGCGGATCCTGCGAACGCTGAACGACGTGGGGATGGGCTACATGAAGTTGGGCCAGGCCTCGACAACGCTCTCCGGCGGCGAGGCCCAGCGGGTCAAGCTCGCCTCGGAACTGGGCAAGGCGGCGACGGGCCATACGCTTTATATTCTGGATGAGCCGACGACCGGTCTGCACTTCGCCGATATTCATAATTTGCTCAACGTCCTGCAGCGGCTGGTTGATTGCGGCAATACGGTGGTGGTGATCGAGCATAATCTCGACGTGATCAAGACGGCGGATTATATTATCGATCTTGGGCCGGAGGGCGGCGATGCCGGCGGGACGATCGTCGCGGCCGGGTCGCCCGAGGACATTATCGGCAAGCGAAAAAGCTATACGGCCCGGTACCTGCGCGAGAAACTCGACGGCAAGAAAACGATCAAGGCCGCCAAGCGAAAAACAATAAAGAAAAAGGCCAAGAAATGAATTTCCACACGCTCAAGTGGCAGGGCGAGATCGACGGTTCGCTCGAATTGATCGACCAGCGTAAACTTCCACTCGTAACAGAATATTTCACGTGCAGCGATACACAGCAGCTTTTCGATGCGATCCGGACGCTGGCGGTTCGCGGGGCGCCGGCGATCGGTGTGGCGGCCGGTTACGGGTTGGTGCTCGGATTACAGAAAGCGTCCGGCAAATCGACGGTCGCCGATGGTCTTTCGGTTTTGAAGGAATCGGCTGAGTATTTAGCTCAATCGCGTCCGACGGCCGTGAATCTATTCTGGGCGATCGAGCGCGTTGTTAAGGTCGCCGAAAAATTTGCCGCCGACAATCCCGATGCCAATATCGAAATGCTGCGGCAGTGCGTGCTCGATGAGGCAAGGCGGATCGAGCGCGAGGATATCGAAATGTGCCTTGCGATCGGCAAACACGGCGCGCCGTTTATCCACGATGGCGATGGGATTTTGACGCATTGCAACGCCGGGGCGCTGGCCACCGCGGGTCAGGGGACAGCGCTTTCGGTGATGTTCGAAGCCCATAAGGCGGGCAAGCAATTTCGGGTCTATTCCGATGAGACGCGGCCGCTTTTGCAGGGGGCGCGACTGACCGCGTGGGAGCTGCAGCAGGCCGGGATCGAGGTCGCGGTCATCTGCGATAATATGGCGGGCTTTTTGATGAAGCAGGGAAAGATCGACGCTGTCATTACCGGGGCCGACCGAATCGCCGCCAACGGTGACGCGGCCAACAAGATCGGCACTTGCAGTCTCAGTATCCTCGCGGCCCATCACGGTATTCCATTTTATATCGCCGCACCATCGAGTACGTTCGATCTGAGTATCGCAGGCGGAAGCGATATCGTGATCGAACAGCGAAAATCCGAAGAAGTCACACATCCATTTGGCACGCAAACCGCCCCCGAAGGGGTCGATGTCGAAAATCCCGCGTTCGACGTGACCGATGCCGAGCATATTGCGGCTATCATCACCGAACATGGTGTTATCGAAAGCCCCAACCGAGAGAAGATAAGAAAACAGCTTGGAAATTAGGGGATAGGGTCCGGTGTCCAGCATCCTGCGAGATGGTTATAACTTGTTTAATGATAAATAGATAAGAAGTTTTTTGACCGGTGAAACGTAGGCCATATCTGATGGAATTCGGAAAATTTACTAAAATTCTTCTTGCAAATCGCCGAATATAGTATATGTTATTCATATATTATGCTATACGAATTACATAGTCAGGGAGTTTTAATGATTAAGCGACAGATATCTGCAAAGTGTATCGAGGCCTCGAAAAAATATCCGGTTTTGACGATCACCGGCCCGCGCCAATCCGGCAAGACCACATTGGCCCGAATGGTTTTCAGTGATTACCGATATGTATCGCTTGAGGAGCCGGATAACGCCGCGTATGCCAAGGAAGATCCAAAAGGTTTTCTCGCTCAGTACACCGACAATCTGATTGTCGACGAGGCCCAGCGAGCGCCGAAGCTGTTTTCCTATATTCAGACGATCGTTGACAGCGAAGATCGGCCCGGCCGTTATATCCTGACCGGTTCGCACAATTTCCTGTTGATGGAAAGCATTACTCAATCGCTGGCCGGACGCTGTGCGATATTTCATCTGCTGCCGTTCAGCAAAGCCGAGCTTCAAGGCACCCAGCCGCTCGATATCGACCGCCTGGACAAACCGCGTGCATTGTCCCTCAAAAAAAAGACGGCAGACCTCTATGATATGCTCTTTACAGGATTTTACCCGCGTATTCACGACCGGCATCTGAAGCCGCAGGAATGGTTGGGGGACTATCTGCACAGTTATATCGAACGCGATGTGCGGCTGATCTCCAATATTGGCAGCCTGGAGACATTCCAGCGGTTTATGGGATTGTGTGCCGCCCGGTCGGGACAACTGCTGAATATCGCATCGCTTGCTTTGGATTGCGGGATCACAGCGGTGACCGCCCGGAAATGGCTGTCCATACTGGAATGCAGTTTTATTATTAAATTGTTGAGACCCCATTATAAAAATTTCAATAAACGATTGATCAAAAGCCCAAAGCTGTATTTCATGGATACCGGCTTGCTGTGCCATTTGCTGAAAATCCGTTCAGCGGCGCAATTAGGCAAAAGCGAGATGCGCGGGCATGTCTTCGAGACCGCCGTAATCGACGAACTGATCAAAAGTTATTATAACCGGCGGCGCGAGCCGGATATCTTTTTCTGGCGTGATTCGAACGGCCATGAAGTTGATCTTCTAATCAGCCGGGGGGAGGAACTATTGCCGGTCGGGATCAAATCCGGCCGGACATTCAGTGAGAATTTGATTAAAGAATTGATGTTTTGGCGGGATCTCACGGGCAATCCGGAACACCCGGGCGTTTTGATCTACGGCGGAGACAAACAGTTCACTTTTAAAGGGCTGACCATCATACCCTGGGCGGCGTTATAGATGTTTTCCGTAAAAATGTAATTGTATATTATAGCATTAATATTTCACCGAACACGGCGTCATCGAAAGCCCCAATCGAGAGAAGATTAGAAAACAGCTTGGAAATTAGGGGTTGGGTGTGGATTGGATGACAATCGCACCGCAGCTTATAATATCAAAAAACCTCTTTTTTATTCCTTAAATATTTTTCTAATTTTTTACTTGACATTACGTCACCGGGGACTATAATATAAATCATTAATCATTTCGTGAAAGAGGTGAATGAGAGTTGATATAAGGGAATAAGGAGAAAACTCGATTTTCGCCCCAATCTCTTCTTTCCCTTCGTAAAATGTTATTCGGGCAGAGTGTTTCTGTCTGGAAATAGATGTTCAACTTTTATTTGGAGGTTGTAAGATGAGAAGTATGTTGTATGTAATGGCGGTATCGGTATTGGTTGTTATGTTTGTGAGCAATTCAGTGTGGGCTGATCTTTCCGATGGTCTTGTACTTCATTGTGAATTTGACGGCGACACACAAGACAGTTCCGGCAATAATCTCCATGGCAGTATAAGAAGCGGTATAAGTTATACCGCGGGTATTGACGGTGATGCGGACACGGCGGCCTATTTTTCAAATTCTTCTGCTGGGATCGAATTCGGCAATCAAAGCCAGATTAATAATCTTGGAAACCTGTTTTCGATCGCTTTTTGGACAAAAATCGAATCCGGTAACGGCGGATTAGTTTTTGATCATGATGTCATTGGTACATATGACAATGATTGGTGGGGAGGAACCATTGGCGAGGGCGATGATGTGGGAAAGCTTGCTGTTAGTATGGGCAATAAAACATATTCTGCTTTTGTGAGCGACATGGCGATTGATGACGATCAATGGCACCATGTTGTATTTATGCGGGACCAGTCGGCAGCAAGTGCATGGTGGTACATAGACGGCGAATTGGATGCCACGCGTACGGGTCAATCCAATGAAATGCTGGCTTCGACAAATTTCAATCTGGGGGCCTATGACTCACCTTCCGGCTGGGTCAACAGTATGGTGGGATCATTAGATGACTTCAGACTTTATAACAGGGCGCTTTCGGAAAGTGAAATCGAAACACTCGCGACGCCTGAGCCGACTACACTTGTATTGCTCGGATTAGGCGGATTGCTTTTGAGAAGAAAGAAATAAAATGATTTTTTATTCCCGCAGCCTTGCCAACCAGCAGGGCTGTAGGAATTATTTTTTATACCTGGTATAAGTTTTCGGTGCGATTTCCCACACTTACTTAGGGTTTGCTGAATAATTTGGAAGTTCTTTTTTTACAATGTGATAGCT
>CAZFDE010000102.1:0-8019 GCA_964517795.1 uncultured Pirellulales bacterium
TTGGCCAGGGCCGCCTTGACATCTTTTTCCACCTCGACAAGCCCGTGGAGCTGATAGAGATCGAAATGATCCGTCTCGAGGCGTTTGAGCGATTCATCCAGGTTTTCTTTGGCGCCGGCCTTATCACGGCGATGGGTCTTGCAGGCCAAAAAGACTTTATCGCGATAGGGCTTCAGGGCCGGGCCGAGCTTGATTTCGGCATCGCCGTAGGTCGGCGCGACATCGAAATAATTAATGCCGCGTTCGACGCTTTTAGCGACCACCTCGGCAGCATAGGCCGGTTCGGTATCCATCACGACGATGCCGCCGAACCCGATCACCGAAAGCCGCTCGCCGGTTTTGCCCAAGGTTCGTTTCGGGATTGAACTGCTGCGTTTCGATTCCTTTGCGGGTTTGCCCATACCGGATACCTCTTGACTGATGAATAATGAGCCGGCCGTCAGTGCGGTGTTTTTCAAAAATTCACGGCGTTTCATGTTCATAATGCACCTCCCATTCGTTCACATTGTACAAATGACATTATAACCATTTAGACCGTCAAATACAAGTGCTCAAAATCCAAGCTTTACTGTTCATTTACGGGCTTATGAAACAGCATGTGATTCGATAGAATACCGTACCTTAGGCCGGTACCCTGCAAGTAAACCGCCAGATAATTGTCCTTTTCATCGTTTTGGTAATGGTCAATGCGCAGCGTGTGGAATCCTTTTTCAAGCGGCATTCGCTTTTTGATCAACGGATAATTATTCTTCGAATGCGATACCAATTCACCGTCAATGTAGATCTTCGTTTCCATCGTACGGTTATTCGAAAAGATCGAAAGGTTATAAAAGCCATCCTCTGGAATTTTAATAAATCCCTCAGCATGCAGCGCTTGCTGGGGTGATTTCAGCAATTGTGTAATTTGCGTGATATGCCTGACCACTTCAGTTTTGTCCGGCCGGACATTTGAAAAATCCACCAGATGATCGAAATCACCCGCTTTGGCTTTGATATTCAGCCCTTCTTTGGGATTTTCTATTGTTATTGCGTTTGCATAATCGGATTTGATAAACACCGTATCGACCACTTCGCTTTGGTTTGGTCCTTCGAAGGCGGCCGCCTTGAAAAGACAGCTGTCTTGGATCTCGACGGGCTGTGAATAGATCGGAGAGTTTTGATCCGGCAGTGTTCCGTCCAATGTATAGTGAATTTTCTGGTTCGGGGATACGTTTCGGATTTCTATTTTTTGGGATTTAATAAATTGCCCGCCGAACGGTTCAATGATCGGCGTCCAAATTTGGTCTTTATGTTTATTACCGGATCGTTCGACGACCAGCATGCCCCAGGTTTTGATCGGTGGGATTTCGATATGATTAATCTTACCCTCGGCCAAAAGGCGTTTATTGACCAGCGTTGAATAATCTTTTGTTTGTTCGGCTTTTTGATGCTCCGCCGAGTTATACTCAGTTGGTGTCCACAGCCATAGCTTCATCGGTTTATCACCGAAAAACCGGTACGGGTTCAACATGATTTCCACCGGCTTTTGATCGTCCGACCAGTTGATCAAATGAACTGCGACGGGGGCATCCTGAAAGCCGGGTTTTGCCCGAACCACCGCTGTCATCGACGAATCGGCCTCAACAATGACCGGCGGATGATCACCGAGCGTTTTTTGGATCCCGAAACCGGCGGCAGAAACGCGTTCGTATCCATCCAGATATTCGGCGGCGCCGCGGATAAAGCCGCTCAGGTCGGCATATTGATCCGGCCTGCCGAAATACCGGACGGATCCTCCGGGCCTGGATTTGAGGTAAATGTCCCACGGCATCAGCATCTGGCCGCCGCAGGCATAGACCATTGCGATGAACCGCGAGATGACCGGTTCGTGTTCGGACAGCACCAGCGCGTGGCCTTTGGGCATTGTGAAGACCTGGCCTTTGCCGAGTTGCTCGATCTCGACGAACCTGTCGTAAATCGTTTGCGGATCGACGTCCCGGATATTGTATTCGCCCATGCCAAAGTCATATACGGGCTTGGCATAGGACGGCCAATTGCCGCTGCCGTTATTACAGGAAAGGACCAGTTCCTTGCCGAATTTTTCTTCCAATTTCGCTTTCACCGTTTCCATTGTGTGCTGAACGGACTGCATCTGAAACTGAACATAATGCTCGCGCAATTTGAGATTCCAATTGGGAGAACTGAACGTATGGTCACCGGCCTCGATGCCGAGTTTTTCCAGGTGCACTGTGATATCGAAATCGTCGATCTTTTCGATGCCCAAATCGGCATACTGTTCTTTTGAGAGCTGCCGATCCTTCATGTATTTTTGAAATCCGTCCGTACAGTATGGACAGTAACAGCCGCCCCAGAATCGGCTGGCTACGTTCATCTGATAATCATCGACCTGCAGGGAATCCATCCCGATTTCGATCAGTGTTGAAAAACGCTCGACTAAGGCGTTTACCGTTTTGGGATGATTGACACACGTGCCCGTGGGCTTGGGGTCCCAGACTCGCATCCATGGCGGCGTTACGGGATTGCCGTCCAAATCCTTAATGGTATTGCCGATCTTTTCATTACCGACGTCGGTCGAATTGATCGCATTGCCGAATCGACAGCCCATCTCGCGCAGCGTGTTGATAAAATCGCGGTCACGAATATAACTCCAGACCAGGTAATTGACATGAAAATCCCGGATCGCATGCAAGGTGTTGTGCGGATCTTGTTTACCCGACGGCGTAATATGCAGTTCTTTTAATAATGGATCCTTATCATTGGCCGGGCGGATATGCAGCGACCGCATCAACACATCGCTGTACTGCGGGGCGCCATTTGGCATATTGCGTTTTTCGGCAAGCTCGTATGCCTTTTTCACCGAACCGCCCAAACCGATCGAACCGATTGTTACCCATAAGAACAAGGAAATTGAATGTTTTTTCAAAATATCACCTTTCGATTTGAGTTTTCCGATGTGTCCATTGAATCATGACGGCGGCCGTAATCGCACCGATCAGATTCGCGATCAAATCCAGCGAAGTATTCAGATATCCGCCGACCCCGGTCTGCGGCACCAGCGCGACTGCAATGGCCTCGACGATTTCGTTGAGTGCCCCGACGCCCAGGCCCGCCATAATAATAATGATTGATAATGAAATCGGTCTATTGAATGGTTCTTTCAGCATTGGCCGCAGAATGTAATACATCACGAACGTGGCGACACCGAAGCCGATAATATGAACAAACTGATCGTAGCGAAAGATCGGGTACTTTTGCGACAGCGGGACCAGGATCAATTCGTAGAGAACATCGTTTTTGACGACGACCGCCCCGCCGCACAGGTGCATCAGGGCCCACAGTGTCAGGCCCCACAAAACCGGATTTGGGAAATAGACCTTGCGATTGGCCAGCGCGATAATGACCATCAAAACGAAGATCACGCCGATATAAAGCACAAATTCGTGGTTAGCTTTTGAGATAAAATAAAAACCAAAGCCCGCCAGCATGCAGAGATTGGCGATAACGATCGGCAGTTGTCCTTTTCGGATGACCATTCGAGCCGGTTAGTCCTTAATGCCGAGATCGTCTTTGGTCAGGATACTCTCGAAGGTATAGCCGGCCGACTCGATATTTTCGCGGGCGCCCTGTTTGCGGTCGATGACGCAGACGATCTTGCTGACTTCTGCGCCGGTGTCGCGGATGACCTTGGCCGCTTCGAGGACCTGGCCGCCGGTGGTGGCGATATCCTCAACGAGGATCACGACATCGCCTTTGTTGAGCACGCCTTCGACGAGTTTGCCGGTGCCGTATCCTTTTTTGCTGTTTCGTACGATAATCCAGTTCTTGCCGGTGTGCATCGCGGTTGCCGCGGCCAGCGCCACGCCGCCCAGTTCGGCCCCGGCAATCAGAGTTTCGCTGCCGTCCATGTGTTTTGCGAACGCCTCGCCCAAGGCCGCCAGAATATCCGGGCAGGTCTCAAAGAGATACTTGTCCAGGTAGTATTTGCTTTTTTTGCCGCTGCGAAGGGTAAAATCGCCTTCGAGGTAGGCCGTTTCCTTGATCCGTTTGATCAGTTCATCGCGTGTCACAGGTACATTCCTTATACATTAAGTTCCACTTTTCGTTTGATTTGTCGGGCGTATTTTCGCCTCACGGGTGCGACGATATCACTGAGAAATTCGTCCACCTGTTGCGGGCAGCGGCCGATGTATTTTTTCGGATCGAGCACATTTTTCAGATCGACCTTCGCGAACGCCGGATCGGCTTTGAGCCGCTCAATCAGGTCGTTGGGTTTACCGAGTTTTTTGACCTGCAGGGCCGCGTCCATCGCGTGTTGACGGATGCGTTCGTGCAGGTCCTGTCGGTTACCGCCGGCCTTGACGGCCGCCATCAGGATATTCTCGGTGGCCATAAACGGCAGCTCCGCCATCACCCGTGCGGCGATGACTTTGGGATAAACGACCATGCCGCCAACGACATTGATCAGGATTTCGAGAATCCCATCGACCGCGAGAAATGCCTCGGGGATACTCATGCGGCGGTTGGCCGAATCGTCGAGCGTTCGTTCGAGCCACTGCTCAGATGCCGTCATGGCCGGGTTGGCCTGCAGCGAGAGGACAAATCGTGCCAGGGCTGTCGTCCGTTCGCACCGCATCGGGTTTCGTTTATACGCCATGGCCGACGAGCCGACCTGGCTTTTGCCGAACGGTTCTTCCATCTCTTTGAGGTTCGCTAACAGCCGCATATCGTTGCAGAATTTATGGGCCGACTGAGCGACCAGGGCCAGGGCGTTGAGGATCATGGTATCGGTTTTTCGCTGATACGTCTGGCCGGTAACCGGGGCACTCTTGTCAAAGCCAAAGGCCTTGGCCAGCATCGCATCGAGCCGTTTGACTTTGCTGTGGCTGCCCTCGAAGAGAGCCAAAAATGAGGCCTGTGTGCCGGTGGTGCCCTTGACACCGCGAAATTCCATCGTCGAGATGCGGTTTTCGAGCTCGCGCAGGTCCATGACAAATTCGTAGCACCACAGCGTCGCGCGTTTGCCGACCGTGGTCAGTTGGGCGGGCTGATAGTGCGTAAAGCCAAGCGTCGGCAGGTTCTTGTGTTTTTTCGCGAACCGCCCCAGCAGGTCGATTACACTGGCGACTTTGGCCGCAATGATCTGCATCGCGTCACGCATAATAATCAAATCGGCATTGTCCGCGACAAAGCAGCTCGTTGCACCCAGATGAATGATCGCTGCTGCCTTGGGGGCGACGTCACCAAACGTGTGAATATGGGCCATGACATCGTGCCGCAGTTTTTTCTCATAGGCCGCGGCCTTCTTAAAATCGATATCCTCGAGGTGGCGGGCCATCTCGTCGATCTGGGTTTGTTTGATGTCGAGTCCGAGCTTCTTCTGGGCTTGGGCCAGTTGAAGCCACAGCCGCCGCCATGTGGAGAATTTGGTTTGGGCCCCGAACAGCTCGGCCATTTCTTTTGACGCGTTTCGCTCGACCAGCGGACTGACATAAACGTGCTTGCTGTTGTCCATACTAAACCCTCATGAAAAGTTCAAAGTTAAACGTTCAAACTCAAAACCAAAATTCAAAACTTAAAGCTGTGTTTTAGGCTTTGCGTTTGGTTTTATATTTTCAGGCTTCAGCTTTAAGTTTTTTTCGTTTTTCCAGCAGTTTTTCAATTTCTTTGATCACATCGTCACCGAGCTGAATATTAGCGGCGGCGTGTGTTTCTTCGATCTGGGACGGCTTTCGCGCGCCGACAATGGCCGCGGTCACCTCCGGCCGTCGCAATACCCATGCGATTGCTAATTGCGGCAGCGTAATCTTCAGATCGTTGGCGATCGGCTTGAGCCGTTCGACCAGCTGCAGCACCGAGCTGAAATACGGCTCCTGGAAGTCGTCGCTTTTCTTGCGGTGATCGTCCTCAGGCAGATTCGCGAGGTGTTCCTTACTGAATTTTCCGGTCAATAATCCCCGGTGCAGCGGACAATAGGTGATCAGGCCGATCTGATGTTCTTTACAATACGGTATGATCTCGTCCTCGATATCGCGGCAGACCATGTGATAATGCGGCTGCAGCGAAGCGATCGGGTGGATCTTGCGAACGCGTTCGAGCTGCTGGACACTGAAATTCGAGACGCCGATATAGCGGACCTTGCCCTGATCTTTGAGTCGGGCCATCTGTTCGAATGCCTCTTCGATATCCTCATCAGGGGTGGGATGGTGAATCTGGTAAAGATCGATTACATCGATATCAAGCCGCCGCAGCGAATTCTCGCATTCCTGTTGAACACTGTCGGCCTTGAGGCAGCTATTTTTTTTCCGCTGATCGTCCCAGAGCAGCCCGCATTTGGTCGCGACAAAGGGCTTGGGATTAATCTGTTTGAGGGCTTTTCCCACAAGTTCCTCGGAATGGCCGCAGCCGTAGATCGGGGCGGTGTCGAGCCAGTTGACGCCGTTTTCCATCGCGGTAATGATCGTTCGGACCGCCTGATCGTCATCCTGCGGGCCCCAGCCGAATTCCCACGGCCCGCCGATCGCCCAGGTCCCCAGCCCGACCGTTGTCAGTTTTTCGCCGGTATAACCGAGTGTGCGTGTATTGAGCATGGTTCACTCCTTTCCTTTCTCCGTATTTTATACCACAGGATAAACGCAAAATCGGATTCAATCAACTCTTTTGTGGATCGGCGGTGCACTGCGGGCACAGGCCCTCAAGGCGCACCTGCTGGCGGCTGAGCCGATATCCTTTGGCCAGGCCTTTCACCAGCGGGACCTCGATATCGGTCATGCAGGTCGTTACCCCGCAGCCAACGCAGGTAAAATGCGGATGGCATTGATGTTCGCTGCAGCGATGCGCCAGCTCGAAATAACGGGTGCGCTTCTGCAGATAGGCCTTGTGGACAATGTCGGCCTCATGCAGCCGCTCGAGTGTGCGGTAGATCGTCACCTTATCGCAGCGGCCGTCGAGTTTCGCAAAAATCTGTTCACTGCTCAGCGGGCGCTGGGCCTTCGAGAGAATCTGAACGACCGCGGTCTGCCAGCGGGTGGCATACAGGCCGTGGTCATGAAGCAGCGATTTGATCTGAGGATCAGTCATCGTGTTTGGATTTTACCAACAGCATCGGAAAAACGATATCACTGACACAGCACGGCACCCAGACGGAGATAAATAATACAATGAAGAACCCGATGAACATGAGCCCTGTGAATGAGGTTTCGGTATTCATGAGGATATGGGCGGAGGATGCCCAGGTACTGATCAGCACATGTGCGGCATGCGGGAACTTGGTCATCGGCAGAAAATAGGCGATCAGAACCCCGAGTATCGCGGCCGGATTGACCAGGTACCATTCCTCAATAAATCCCAGATAGAGTCGCTCGCGAACACTCTTAGAAGAGGTATGTTCGGCTTGATCGGCTGTTTCATGGTCATGATGTTCATGCTGTTCGTGTTCATGGGCATCGTGCGTGTGATTTTCGTGCTCATCGATTTTACCGGCTTCGTGTTCATGCGTATGGCCGTGGGTTGGCACGACGACGCCAAGGATCGTCTCACCGAAAAAGGGCATAATACTGTCGCTTAGGGTGGCGACCCCGATTGCGCCGATATAGCCGACGACCAGCACGATCAGGAAACTGCGGGCATGTTCGTGCAGTCGAAACAAGGAAGCGGTAATCATCGCACTGAGTACAACATGGGCCGGATGAAAAATACTGAACAGGGTATGACTGCCGGCCTGGCCGATATTGCGAAAAATGAACATAAACACAATCCCCAGCAGCGCCCCGAGGATTGTAAACGGGCTGTGTTCTTTAAGTTCCTTCAATACGCCTTTGAATCGATTCGCCATAAAACATGCTCCCTTGAACCATTTACGTTGATCGACAGTATATCATCAGAATTCAGATTTGCAACTCAGTTGCATATTAAAATTACGAAATCTCATTGAAATTGTTCAACGGCATCGGTAAGCTCTTGGCAGAAAACATGTTCGGAGAATTCAGTTATGGCATCCAAAAACAAAAAAATTCGCTGGGG
>CAZFDE010000103.1:0-7977 GCA_964517795.1 uncultured Pirellulales bacterium
ACCGCCGCACCTGCTCGGCCAGCAGTTCGACGTTATGATGGGCGGTCAGGGCATAGACCCGGTAATCGGCGCCCAGCGAATCGATGACCCGCAGGGCATTGCAGCCGATCGAACCAGTTGATCCTAATATGGCAATACGATGATCCATTGTTTATTCTCGAAATAGGTATCTGAAAGAATCAAATGATACGCCACATCCGCAGAAATTGCAAGAATCTAACAAAGGTCGCATGACAAGCCCCGATCATTAGTTATGCCGGTTTTCTTGCTGCAATTGACGGTAATAGGCTAAGATTTGGTCTGTAATACCCATTGTCTCGGCGAACTGCTGTTCTCGCCTGGCCGGGCCGATCTGCATCGAGCCGACCCATGCTTTGAGTCCCCGATTGACCTGGCGACAGGCCTTTTTCAATTCGCTGATATCCGGGGCGGTTTCAGGTGTCCAGTTTGATGCCAATGCGATGTATCGGACGACCCTCAGATAGCCGTTGATGACCTTTGTTTCTGCGATCAGGGGGCGATGGCCGGTTTGCTTGATCACGTCCAATGCTTTTTCGGTCACCCGGATATCGTTTTGCAGTGCATCCAGCGAATCCCAGTATCGATAGATGCCTTGGCCGAAGTTCGCTTTGCGGCTGACCTGTATGGTTTTCTTTTCGGGTTGATTTGCAAAGACAAACGGGAAACCGGCGCCATAGAGATTCCAGCTTGCCGGGCCGATCTGTTCTGCCCAGTCGGCGACCAACTGCGGATTCTTGATCCCTTTTCGTGTGGCCCATGCGATGGTAAATTCACGTTCATTGCGTCCGCGGACGTTCCAGCTCCATTCGGCGGCCGCCGTGAGATTAAAATCATGCAGTCGCCGATTCTCTTGCTTAAACCATGCTACATTCGAGAGCTTTTTATCCACCAGTTCCCGACAGCGGAATCGGACATACTGCGGGCAGCTCCACGGGCAGACGATGCGCCACGACGGTGTCAATATCGGATAACAGCCCAGCCATCGACCTTTGGCCGCATAGTCAGCCAGCAGCGAATCGATCAGCGGATCCTTTGATGAACGATAGGTATAGCCGCCATGATAATAGGAGATGCCGACCTGCGGCGGGACCACTCGCAATATTTGATCGTTCGTTTCGTACGAGCCCTGCGTCAGCAGGATCCGCAGGCGAAGGTCGGGATATTGCTCTTTCGCCGTCCGCCATGCCTTGATGATTGCGCGGGCCTCGCCAACATATTGATTGCCCTCGGCACACTGTTCGCATTGACATTGAACATGATGCTCGGATAAGTAACACATTATTTCGTCAACGTATTCGTATGCGGCAATCTTCGTAAACCATTTGCCAAGAATTTCGGCGAGCTTGGGATTCGAGGTGCACGGCGCGATGCATTTGCTGCCGTTGCCTGCAAGCGCATGGGCCTTTTTGCCCTGTCCTTCGATCTCGCTAAAGACATCATAAAAACCATTGGCGGCCAGCCGGTCAAGATGGCGGATGGTCGGCACATAATGGATCGCGTTCAAATGTGCTAATTCGAGTTTGTCGGCGTCAAACCATACCAGAATTTCATCATTTTCACCGAACTCGTACGGCAACTGCATCGCCTCGATCAGGTTGAGCTTGACCAATGCGAACCATTCGATGTCATTGTCGATGAAGGCAGGATTTTCGATTTCTTTGTGATTTCGACCCCAGCGGCCCCGCTCTGCGAGATCGGGCCAGTCGGTTATTTCGCATAACGGGATCCGGGCTTTGCCGAATTTGATCATCGGTTCGATAAGCTGCTTGAGGGTCATCGCGCCGTAGAACAAACCCTTCTCATCGAGCGCTGTAACAACGAGTCTGTTCTCACCATGCGGCGTAACATAATAGGCCTGCTGCCGGTTGGGTAAATCGTTGAGTTTGGCCGCTTGGGGGATATGTAATCCTTGAACCATGCCGTTGGCATCGCAGACGCCAAGCAGTATTTCGAAGGCGCCGCTTCTATCGTTGATCTTTTTCTTTAAAATTTTTGCCAGTTTCTTGGCGGCGTAGCATTCAACATCGCTTGCATTTTCCCGCACTCTCACACGAACTTGTGACAACGGGCATTCGAGCTGCCGTTCGATGGCGACTTCTTTGGGCAGCGGAATGACGTAATTGAGCCACTGAATCTTTTGGTTTTTGGGAACCGGCGATAAATCCATATTTTGCCGGGCCAGATGACACCCGCCGCAGCACATCAGCATATAGACTATGAATATGTATCGTATCATGCCGGCGGTTATACTCGAATTGGCCCGGTCCGTCGAGGTTAATCCGAAATGACCATTATACGTTAGCGGTCTTTTCGGTTTTTTTGCCGGCCGGTTTGAATTCGTGAATATCGAACAATGTCTTTTGACACGATCCTTTGGGACACAGACCGTTCCAGCAGTAGGTGCACAGATTTTTCTTCGGCAGACCGACTGCTTTAACCATATCGTCGAGTCGCTGATACCGCAGCGTCGTCACGCCGAGGTCCGTTGCGATCCAGTCAATCATTTTTTGATATTTCTTGCTGTCGGGATCGATATATTCGGACACGTCGGTCAGATCCTGGCCTTCGATCACACGGATCGCCTTTCGTGCAGCCAGTTCGTGGATCGAGCGGGTGGACAAGTTGAACCGGCACGGGAACATCAGCGGCGGGCAGGCCGGTCGAACATGGATCTGTCGCGCGCCGCAGTCCCAAAGCTTTTTGACCGCGAAATTTTTCAACTGCGTGCCGCGAACGATCGAGTCTTCACAGACAACGATGCTGTTGCCTTCGATCACCTCGCGTACCGGCACCAATTTCATTTTCGCGATCAGGTCCCGCTGTTTTTGGGTCGGCGGGGTATAGCTTCGCCCGTAGCCGGGCGTGTATTTGACCAGCGGGCGGCGGAACGGCTGGCCCGATTCCATCGCGTAGCCCAGTCCGTGTCCGACACCGGAATCCGGTACGCCGCTGACGACATCGACCTCGATATCTTTATCGCGACGCGCCAGATACCGCCCACAGCGTTCGCGAACGATCTCAGTATTGATGCCCTCATACGTTGAGGCCGGAAAGCCGGTGTATATCCATAAAAAGGTGCAAATCTGATTGGCCGAAGGATCGCCGACGCGCTTTTCGACAAACCCGCCTTCGTTGAGCAGGATGACCTCACCGGGCGTCAGGTATTTCTCAGTCTTAAAATCGTTATTGGTAAATGCCGTTGTTTCGCTGGTAATAGACCAGGCTGTATCGCTTTTGCCGACGATCAGCGGCGTGTAGCCGAACCGGTCGCGGGCGGCGTAGATTCCCTCTTTGCACAATAACAGCAGCGAACATGAGCCTTCAATCCGCTGAAACATTTTTTCGATCCCGTCGATGATCGTCTCGCCGCGGTTAATAAGCTTGGCGATCAGCTCGGTCGTATTGACGGTACGCTTGCCGACTTCGGTAAAGGATACGCCGTCTTTAAGCAGTTCGACGGCCAGTTCATCGGCATTCTCGATGTAGCCGCTGGTGACCAGGCAGAACGGACCAAACCGCGATTTGAGGTAGATCGGTTGTTCCTCGAAATCACTGATTACACCGATGCCCATATTGCCGGCCATATTCATGTAGTCGTCGCAGAACTTGGATTTGAACTGGCTTGTGGACAACTGGTGAATATGGCGGCTGAGCGTTTCGCCCTGAACGGCAATCCCGCCGTACTCGGTGCCCATGTGGGAATGATAGTCGGTGCCGTAGAAAAGGGTTTCAATGCAATTGGTTTGCGAAACAACGCCGAAGATACCGCTCATGACAGGCCTCCTTTTACTTAACATCCATGTTTTTCGAATGTGCAACCGGGTTCCAAGATACCCGAATAGAACATACCCCGCGGTCGGAGGATTTTCAAGCATTTTGTTAATCTTTTCTTAAAAAATTGCCCAAATTGCCGCCGAAAAATAAGATGAGCTTATTCAGATTATTAGCTAAGGTATAGATGCACTCCTGGATAACAGAATTGACAAAAAGATTGCGGAATCGGGTCGAATTTTTTAGAGTATGGCAGAAAGGAAAACGCATGGAAGAAACGTATGAACCACAGGATGGTCGGCGGGATGAATTTGATACGGCCGTGATTCGCCCGCAGATGGACAATGCCGATGTGACGTTTCGCGGCCGCAATTTCGACGCCGCCCGGCTGGCGAAGATCAAAAAGGCCCTTCGCACGTTCCACAGCCTCGAACTGATGGCCGTCAATATCTATAAGTATCAGATCGGCAAGGCCCCCTCCGACCTGAACCGCCAGCTCATCGCCGCAATGTGCAACGAAATGACACATGTGCAGGATTTTCAGATTGCCCTGTGCGAATACGGCTTTTCACCGAGCACGTTTCGCTGGGCGTGGTGGATGGTGGGGATCGTCTTCGGCCTCGGTTCGAGGGTCATGGGCAAGAAGATGATCCTCAAGACCGGTATCTGGGTCGAGTCCAAAGCCGTCAGCCATTACAGCGAGCTGCTGGGCGATGTCAACTGGGACAACCACAGCCGCCGCATGATCGAAAAAGACCAGGCCGACGAGCAGCACCATATCCGAACATGGCAGAAATTGCTTAAGAAAATATAAAAAAGTAAATTCGAAGCACGAAATCCGAAATTTGACACAGTATGCATAAACGCATATTCATTTTGATATTGATCATGTTGACCATCGCCGGCTTGGCCTTATTATTTTTCGGTTCGCGCACTGAGCCGAAAACGAAGGCACCGCTGACGATCGAGGAGATTCAGCAGTTCCATATTTCGGTCAGTCTCGGCGATATGCAGACCGCGCGGTCGCTGCTCGATGAATATCCCGCGCTGGTCAATGCCCAAAATATCGACGGCAGCCGGCCGCTGGATCGGGCGGTCGAAAAAATCCGGGTCGAAATGGTTTCGATGCTCCTGTCGGCCGGGGCCGAGGTCAACAATCCCGGCCTGCTCTATCGGGCCGTCCTGAGTAACGACCCGAATATCGTCATGCTGCTGCTCGAACATGGCGTCGATCCCGATACCGCCGAGGCGATCACCCCGCTGGTCATGGCAATCCAGATGGGCAATACTCAAAATGTCAAATTGCTTCTGGAACATGATGCGTCGCCGCATACGGCCGACGCCCGCTTGGTGCCGCTGATCATCGCCGCACAGGACGGCCGGGCCGAGATCGTGCGGCTGCTGCTTGAACATGGCGCCGATCGGGATGCTAAAGATATCACCGGCAAAACCGCGCGCGAATACGCCATCAAAAAAGGATTTGCCGATATTACCGAATTGTTAAAAACTGCCGCTGTCTCACAATAACCGCTGATTTGGCGATTTGACTTTCATCTCTTAAAAAGGTATCATAATAGTTTCTGATTTAAGCAGTTATGAGTGATGTTATGTTTACCGGATTGATCGAGACAATTGGCAACGTCGTGCGAAGCCAGGGCGGGCCTGACAACATGGTCCTAGTGGTCGATATCGGTGCGCTCAGCAGTGAAATCAAGATCGGCGACAGCGTCGCGGTCAACGGCGCGTGTCTGACCGCCGTGCAAATCGCCGGCGGGCAGGTGAACTTCGATGTCAGCGGCGAAACCATAGCCAAATCGACAATGGGTAAACTCAGCGCCGGTGCGAAAGTCAATATTGAGCTGTCGATGCGGGCCGATGCACGGTTCGGGGGGCATTTCGTCCTTGGTCATGTCGATGGCATGGCAACCATCGGCAAGATCGAGAACAAGGGACGGTTCTGGGATGTCCGCTATCAATGTTCGAAGGCACTTTTGGACAACATGATTGCCAAAGGATCAGTGGCGGTCGATGGCATATCGCTGACCATAGCGGAATTGACAACTGACGGATTTTCAGTGGCTGTGATCCCGCAGACATGGGAGAAAACGAACTTGCAGTATGCCAAGGTCGGCGATCCGGTCAATATCGAAACGGATGTCATTGTTAAGACCGTCCGTAAATCGCTGGAAACGATATTGCCGGCCAAAGGAAATCTGACGGTCGAGAAACTGAAGGAAATGGGATTCTAAAATAGTGAATAGTCGTTCGTGAAGAGTGAACAGCATTGTTGAGGCCTGCGGCAACTAAATATGATAATGCAAAATAATGGAAATAATTCGATCAACAGTCAGCCGGTCATCGGTATTACGATGGGCGATGCGGCCGGGATCGGCCCGGAAGTAATCGTCAAAGCTTTGGCGGATCCGGCGGTCCGAAAGGCCGCCCGCTATATCATTTTCGGGATGAACGAGCAGCTTTGCTATGTGGCCGACAAGGCCGAGATCGAGCCGTTCTGGAGCCGCTTTCAGCACGAAAAACTCACCACCGATTTTCCACACAAGGTCGCCGTCGCTGATTACGATGAATATTTTACCCCGATCTCCGTCAGCGGACCCAGCAAAGTTTTTGGCGCCGCGTCGCTGCGGTTCTTCGAGGATGCGATCGATTTTGCGATGGCGGGATTGATCGACGGGATCGTGACCGCGCCGATCAGCAAGCTTAGCTGGAAACTGGCGAAGGCTCCGTGGCCCGGGCACACCGAAATGCTGGCCGAAAAAACCAAATCACCGCGCAAGGTGATGATGTTCACAGCCGGGCCGCTGAAGGTTGCACTGGCGACGATCCACGAGGCCCTGTTTGATATCCGCAATAAACTCACGATCGGCTGCGTGTTTGAGCCGATCGACCTGCTGGACACCACGCTCAAAGAATATTTCGGCATCAGGAATCCGCATATCGGCGTGGCGGGCCTCAATCCCCATGCCGGCGAGGACGGGCGGTTCGGCGATGAGGAAAAGCGGATTATTTCGCCGGCGATCCTGCTGGCCCAGGAGCAGGGAATCAATTGCGACGGGCCGTGGCCGTGCGATTCGTTGTTCCTCAAGGCCGCACAAGGCAAGTTCGACGGCGTGGTGGCAATGTATCACGATCAGGCGATGATCCCGGTAAAATTACTGGCATATGATAAGGCCGTCAATATCACGATCGGCATCCCGATCATTCGCACTTCGCCGGCGCACGGCACGGCGTTTGACATTGCCGGCACCAACGCGGCCAGCCCGGGGAGTATGAAAGCGGCGATTATGACGGCTGTGCAGATGGCCCGAACCAAAAAGCTCCAAGCTGCGGCCGCCCCCAATAGTAATGCAAAGTAAATCGCACATCCAGCAGCTTCTGAATCAGGCCGGTATCCGGCCGAACAAGCGGTTCGGGCAGAATTTTCTGATTGATTTGAATTTGATGACGCTATTCGTCGAGGCGGCCGGCATTCAGGATAACGATATCGTGCTGGAGATCGGCACCGGCACCGGTTCACTGACCGAAGAATTAGTAAAACGAGCCGCCGCGGTCATCAGCATCGAAGTCGATTCGAATCTCTACCCAATTGCACAACAGCAACTAAGCCAAGCGGAAAATCTGACGCTCATTTGTGGCGATATCCTGACCACTAAACATATCCTCAACAAAGACGTGATTGCCGAGATCGGCACACGGCGCGAAACATTCGATGGTCGATTTTTGTTAGTGGGTAACCTGCCGTATCAGGCGGGCACTCCTGCTATGATTAACCTCGTTACCGGCCGGCCGCGGGTCGATGCCATGATGGTTACGGTCCAGAAGGAAGTGGCCTTGCGCATGATCGCCGAACCGAACCATCACGAATACGGCCTGCTTTCGATCGTCCTTCATGCGACCGGCCGCGTGCGTATCGAGCGGATGCTCAAGCCCTCGGTTTTCTGGCCCAGTCCGCAGGTCGAATCGGCCATGGTGCGGTTTGATATCGACGAACAAAAATATGCCGCGATCAAGGATATGAATATCTTCATGCAGTTGGTGAGCCAGTTCATGCAGCACCGGCGAAAGACGCTCAAAAGCTGCGCGCGGCTATTGAAGGAGCCGTTTCACAAAATTGGCGACTTCGGTGCGTTTTTTGAAAAAGCCGGAATCGACCCAATCCTGCGGCCG
>CAZFDE010000104.1:0-7935 GCA_964517795.1 uncultured Pirellulales bacterium
GTCGCCGCTTAAGCGAGATCGGGACATCCGAATCGGTTCCGGCGCTTGGAAAGTTGCTCCTTGATCAACAGATGTCCCATATGGCCCGTTATGCGCTGCAGCGCATAGGCGGTTCTGAGGCGAGCGCTGTGTTATTAAAAGCGGTGGATCAGGCCGACACGAAATGCAAGATCGGCGTTCTTAATTCGCTTGGCCAAATCGGTGATCCACAAGCCATCGACCAGATTGAGCGATATGTTCGTGATAAAGACGACGATATTGCATCTGCGGCGATACTGGCGATCAGCAAAATCGGCACCGAAAAAGCTGCAATGATTATCGAGTTGCTCTATCAGGATCGATTTCGAACGGATTTACGCAATTGTATCGTTGATGCCAGAATCAACATCGCTGCAGATTTTATCGAGGACGGGCAGTCAGAAAAAGCCATACCGATTTATAAGGATTTATATCATAACGGGCTTGAGCCGCATTATACGTTGGCCGGTTTTTACGGGTTACTGAAAGCGGACGCAGCGGGCCGAAGTGAATTATTAATTTCCGCGTTGGGATCGGGGAATGAATTACTGACGGTCAATGCAACCAGTTATTTAACGGAAACAGCGACCGATGAATTGTTTGAAGGATTCATCAAGAGCATATGGGATTATCCGTCCGGTATACAGGGATCGTTAATTGATGCAGTGATTGCCCGAGCGCATCCCGACGGGCGCAAGATCGCGCTGAAAGCCGTCAAAAGCAAGGATGAGGACGTGCGTGTAAAAGGGCTGCGGGCATTAGCCGTCGCCGGACAGGCAAACGATGTTACGGTTCTTTCGAAAATGGCAGGCTCCACAAACGAAACGGAGAAGCTGGCCGCTGTTAATGCGCTCAAGTTACTGCAGGCAGACGGTTCAGCGCGGGCGATGATCACAGCATTAAAGAAAGCCGATGATCCGATCAAGATTGCGTTATTGAAGGTATTGACCTTACGAAATATATCCGAGGCAGCCGATCAAGCATCGCTTTACATTGACAGTCGAAATGATGAATTGAAAAAAACGGCAATTAATCTGTTGGCCGAGTTGGGCGATGAAAAACATGTGGCGATTCTGGCCGATCGCCTGGATGGTAAATCTCATAACAGCGGTGATACCATCAGGGCTATTCGCCTGATCTGTTCGCGAAAACCTGAACAGACCTTTGGGCTTATCTATGATCGCTATAACCATTCCGAGCAGCCGCTTAAGGCCGAGTATCTCAAGCTTTTAGTCCACACCGAAGATGAAAAAGTTCTCGAGACGGTCCGCGAAGCGGTAGAAAACCCGGATGACCAGTTGAAAGACACGGCGATTCGGCTGATCTGTAAATGGCAGGATGCCCGGGTGCTTGATGATTTATATCAGTTAGCCAAAAACGCAGAACAGCAAAATCATCGGATTATTGCGTTGCGAAATTATGTTCGGTTGATCCGGGCCAGTGACCTGCAAGGCGAAAACCGATATCAGATGCTGGTAGAAGCACTCAAGATGGCCGAAGAACCTCAGGTTAAAGGCATGGCAATATCCGCGTTAGCTGATGTGAAGACAGCGGCATCTCTGCAATTTCTGGTATCTCTGCTTGATGATGAATCACTTCGAAGTCAGGCCGCGGTTTCTGTGGTAAAATTAGCGGAGGAAATAAAATCCAATGAGCTTGAAGCATCGAAACAAGCCCTTGCATCCGTCATAAATGCCGGAGTGGATGAAAAGATTACGACTCAAGCCCAAGAAGCGCTGCAAAAGATTGAAGAATATGGCAAATCCCTTCTTTATGAATGGGATTTTGAAGATGGAACGGTTCAGGACTGGACGGCTGATAATCAAGTCGAGATTGCCGCGGCTAACGGTGCACTGAAAATCATGCCCAAAGGCGATGATCCGTTTCTTTCCAATCGGTTCAAAGTGCCCGGCGGGAAAGTCAAAGTTGAGATGGCCGTTCAGGCCCCGCAAACTTCCACTTGGCAGTTTTTCTACGGCAGCCTTAAAAAACCGTATCTTCAGCCGCCATTCTGGATTGCCGGTTTTGACGTGCCGCCAAGTCCGGATGAATGGCAAAAAGTCAGCGTGGATCTCGATGTCGATGGTACATTTACCGAATTACGGATCGATCCGGGATTGGGTGCCGATGAGATCCTGATTGATTATATCCGCTTGATTATGGTTTCGCCACAAGATTTGAAATTAGAAACGTTCCGGGCGGATGCGACAACAAAGATTCTGCTGATCGGAACACCGTTGGATCATCCGTTTGGCACTCATATGTATATGCACGAATGCGGCCTTCTGGCAAAATGCCTGGAGCAGGTGCCCGGGGTGGATGCACTGGTCACACAAGGCTGGCCGGAAAATGAAGCCATATTGGATGAGGTTGATTGTATTGTGCTTTACTCAAGTCCGGGCGCCGAGATTCTGCTCAAGGGCCCTTATACTGAGAAATTTAAGCAGTTAATGGCTAACGGTGTCGGCTTGGCGTCGCTGCATTGGTCCACGGGAATCGCAAATGCGGCCGACACAGAATTGGAAAAGGAATACTTGGATTATCTTGGCGGTGTGTTCAGTTTTGCGTTTTCGGGGCTGGACATGGTTCAAACGAAGGTTGAACAATTGGCGCCCGATCACCCCGTCTGTAACGGCTGGAACGAATACGATCAACTCGATGAGATCTATTTAAAGATCAAGCTGCTGCCGGAGGTAAAACCATTGCTGCAGGTTAATGTCAAGGGCCAAAATCAGGTTGTGGCGTGGGCGTATGAACGGCCCGATTCCAACGGCGGCAGGTCCTACGGCAATACGCTGGGCCATTTCCATGAGAATTTCTGGATACCCGCTTTTCGACGTTCTTATGTCAACGGCATATTATGGGCGGCCGGTGTTGAAGTCCCGCCGCAAGGCGCAGTCTGCATGATTACTCAGGAAGATATGAAGCTGCAGCAACCCTGATTTTAAAAAATCTTCCCGGATGGAAAATCATCCTGTATGATGGACAGGGAAGATAAAACATGAATAGACGATTTTTTCTAAAATATTGCGGGTTTGGCTTGGGCGCTACCTTTGCCAGATTCGGGCGATGTCAGCATCATCTGTCGGGAGATCTGCCTGCTGGCCAAGTGCACACAAAACCGAACATAGTGCTTTATGTTGTCGATGATCAGGGGATGGGTGATGCCGGCTGTTACGGCCATCCAGCAATCGAAACACCGGCGCTTGATGCGTTGGCTAAAGAGGGGGTGGTCTTTGACAATGCTTTTTGCACCAGTGCCTCCTGCAGTCCAAGCCGTTCGGTCATTCTTACCGGTAAACATAATCATTCGACCGGTCAATATGGTCTGTCGCACTGGGTCTATCATTTTTCGACATTTTCAGATGTGAAGAGTTTGCCGGTTTTGTTAAGCGATGCGGGTTATCGAACGGCCTGCTACGGGAAATTTCATGTCGCCCCGAGGGAGGTTTACCGGTTTGATACGTATGCACCTTTAGACCGGCCTGAGGTAATGGCCGACCGATGTGAACAATATATAACTGCCGACAAATCCCGGCCGTTCTTTCTTTATTTCTGCACTATGGAACCGCATCGTCCTTTTCCGCGTGACGAATCGGATGAATTTGATCCGGCCGATGTCATTGTTCCGGATTTTCTGCCTGATATACCCGAATGTCGAAAAGAATTAGCCCAGTATTACGGCAGTGTCAATCAGGCGGATAAGGGACTGCTTCGGCTGATGGAAGTCCTTAAGCGAACAGGTCACTGGGATGACACATTGATTATTTACTGCAGTGACAACGGGATTGCATTTCCCGGTGCCAAAACGACTGTTTATGATCCGGGAATCAAGCTGCCGTTTGTGGTGCGTAATCCGTTTTCGAAGACTAAAGGCATACACAACCAGGCAATGATCAGCTATGTCGATATTACACCGACGATCCTGGATTTTGCCGATGTCGATTTTGATCAAGATTCGTTTCAGGGCCGTTCGTTTTTGCCGATTTATGATCAGGCGAATCCTAAAGGATGGGATGAAATTTATGCCTCGCATACGTTCCATGAAATTACCATGTATTATCCTATAAGAGCTGTGCGAACACGAAGATACAAGCTGATTTGGAATATCGCTCATGAACTGGAATATCCGACGGCCATGGATCTGTGGGAATCCGAAACCTGGAAAGCGGTCATAAGAAAAAAAATGACGACATACGGCAAGCGCGACGTAAAATCCTACCTCCACCGCCCGGAATTCGAATTGTATGATTTACAGAAAGATCCGCATGAGGTCGTCAATCTTGCCGACGATCCAGGGCATAAAGTGATTTTTGAGAAATTGAAAGAGAAAATAAAAGCATTTCAAAAACAAACTGCGGATCCGTGGATTACGAAATGGGTGTATGAATAACAGGCCGATCAAACGCAGGGAATTTCTAAAATTTGCTGGCATTGTGATCAGCGGCCTCAGCCTCTCCGGTTGTCATCAATCCTCTGAAATGTCATCACGAAAACCCAATATTATTTTTATCCTGGCTGATGATCTCGGTTACGGTGATCTCGGCTGTTACGGCCAAAAGCAGATCCAAACTCCCCATCTTGACCGGATGGCCGCGGAAGGCATCCGATTTACCCAGCATTACGCCGGCAGTACGATTTGTGCGCCTTCTCGGTGCTGTTTGATGACCGGACTCGATACCGGCCACGGAAGGATAAAGGGCAATTTCGGAAATTTGCATAAAGAGGATACGACGGTACTTGAACTGCTTAAGTCGGCGGGTTACCGAACGGCCGTGATCGGCAAGTGGGGGTTGGGTGATGCGGGGACACAAGGCCATCCCCTGAAACAAGGAGCGGATCGTTTTTTTGGGTATCTCGATCAGGTCCACGCCCACAATTATTATCCCGAATGGTTGTGGGACAACGATCGTAAGGTGTTTTTGGGCAATCAGGTCAAAGACGCCAATACCATCAATCCGCAGGCGCGGGGCGGTATGGCCTTTAAAAAAGAGCAATATGCGCACGATCTGATGACAAACAATGCAATTGAGTTCATCAAAAACAGTGCAAATACGCCTTTTTTTCTTTATCTGGCTTATACTATTCCGCACGCCAACAGTGAGTCGATTATTTTTAATCAGCATGGGATGGAGGTGCCGGATTACGGCCCATATGAAACCAAGGATTGGCCGCCTGCCCAAAAAGGATTAGCGGCGATGATCAGCCGTATGGATCATGATATTGGCGAATTGATGAGCCTATTGAAGGATATGGGAATTGATGAAAATACGATCGTTTTGTTTTCATCTGATAATGGGCCGCACGAGGCCGGTTTTAATGATCCGTATTTTTTCGACAGTAACGGGCCGTTGAGAGGGATTAAACGCGATTTATATGAGGGAGGGATTCGGGTGCCCCTGATCGTACGTTGGCCGGGAAAGATTTATCCTGAACGTCAAACAGACCATATTTCTGCCTTTTGGGATTTTCTGCCGACCGTTTGTGAAATTGCCGGAATTAAAGTTCCCGAAGGGATTGACGGCATCTCTTATTTACCCGTGCTGCTTGGCCGCAAACAGCCGGTGCATAGATATTTATACTGGGAATTTCATGAGCGCGGACCGACGAAGGCCGTTCGAAAAGGTCCGTGGAAATTCATCCAGTTTGAAGATGGTCAATGCGAATTGTATAACTCGGATGTTGACATCGGTGAAACGGTTGATTTAGTATCAGCGCATCCTCAAATCGTTGAGGAAATGAAAGCTTATTTACAGAATAGAGGATCAAAAGGAAGACATTCATGAATATACCGCCGAAAAATTATCTGTCTCGCAGGAAATTTTTAAAATCGGCCGCTATCGTGGCAGCGCTTGGAACCGGCCGTAAAATCACAGCAAGCAACGACGAAAAAGAAAAATCTGCATCAACAACAAAAGCGACGGATTATAAAGATTCGGTGCGGGATTTTCTGAAGAAAGCGGTGATGAAGAAAGAGGATATTGACCGTTTTCTTGACCCCAGGGCCCGGATATGGGCGAAATACGACAGCGAGTTGGGATATCTTCTGAGGAATTCATGGATGCGGGATGGTATGGACGGCGCCTATACTCTTTCTCGGTATTGCGAAACGGGCGAACGCAAGATCATTAATTTTGCCGATCAGCCTTGCCGGATCAATACCTACGGCAACAGTTTCACTCAGGGCCACCAGGTCAGCGACGGGGAAACCTGGCAGGAAGTCCTTGCAGCCCATTTCTGTGAACCAATCCGAAATTTCGGGATCGGGGGCCACGGCTTTTATCAGGCTTATCGGCGGATGCTGCGACAGGAAAAAACCCAATCGGCTGCGGACCATCTCATTTTTAATATCTGGGGAGATGATCACCAGCGAAGCATTAATGCATGGCGCTATCTGACTTATGTGGATACGTGGAGTGAGGCGGCGTCTCGAACGATGCTGCATGGTAATCCGTGGGATTATGCCCGACTCGACCCGAAGACCGGCGAGCTGGTGGAAATAGACAATGACTTTTCGACGCCGCAATCCCTGTATCAATTATGTGATGAAGAATTTGTCTTTGAAAAATTTGAAAATGATCCTGTCGTTCATATCATGGTAGCACTGCACAAGGGAAATGTCAATAAGGACCTGTTAAGGCAAATGGCGTCAGTGATTGATATCGATCTACAGTTGACCACGCCGGATCAGACCCGTGACGATGCATGGTGGCTCTATAATGCTTATGCGTGGCGGGTCAGCATGAAACTAATCGATAAACTGCAGGACTACTGCAAGAAGCATGAAAAAAAATTAATGATTCTGCTCAGTTATCCCGAACCCAGTGTTCGCGAAATTTGTGAGGGCAAGGACAGAGACTCATTGGAATACCTCGATTGGCATCCCAAGCAGTTTCGTGATTATGTCCGCAGTAAGCAGATACCGATGATCGATACGCTTGAAGACCACCTTCAGGAATTCAAAACATTCAAGCTGAGTCCCAAAGAGTATACCGACCGTTATTACATTGGTCACTACAATCCAAAGGGCAATCATTTCTTTGCATTTGCGATCAAAGATCGCCTGGTGCAATGGCTCAATCCGAAACCGCCGGCGTATAAAAGCGATCAGCAAACCCTCATACGTTTTGAGGGCTATTTACCTTAAACAAATAGAGGAATATATTATGCGCATGAAGTTGAATCGGGTTATATTTCTGATTGCAGGGCTTATCTACGGCTGCCAATCGTCGTCTTCGAACTATGATTCATGGGCGGTTCACGACCTCAACCGCCCCAAACCTGAAATTGTTAAACCCGTGGAAGTGCCGGGACAACCGCCATCCAATGCCATTGTGCTTTTCGATGGATCGGATATCTCAAAATGGGAATCGGCCAAAAACTCCGGGCCGGTGGATTGGAAAGTCGAGAACGGATACATGGAAGTTGTCAAAGAAACCGGGCCGATCCGAACCAAACAATCATTCGGAAGTTGTCACCTCCATATCGAATGGGCGACACCTGAGAAGATCGAAGGACAGGGGCAGTTCAGAGGAAATAGCGGTGTTTTTCTGATGGGCCTGTATGAAATACAAATTTTGGATTCTTTCGAAAATCCAACGTATGCGGATGGTCAGGCCGGCGCAGTGTATGGCCAGTATCCACCGTTGTTTAATGTTTGCCGCCCGCCCGGGCAATGGCAAAGTTATGATATCATCTTTCAAAGGCCGATATTTAAAGCATCCGGAAAACTCAAAGAGCCTGCACGTGTAACGGTAATCCATAACGGCGTTGCTATCCAAAATAATGTCACAATTTTGGGAGCGACAGCCCACAAGCAAGAGGCCAAATATTTTCGGCATCCCGATAAACTGCCGCTGCTTTTGCAAGACCATTTGAATCCGGTACGTTTTCGCAATATCTGGATTGTAGAACTCG
>CAZFDE010000105.1:0-7809 GCA_964517795.1 uncultured Pirellulales bacterium
CTCGGTTGATTTCCTTTCCTGCAGGTACTGAGATGTTTCAGTTCCCTGCGTTTGCTTCAGACGGACTATGCATTCATCCGCCGATGACGGAATCTGGTTGCCCAGTTCCGACGGGTTGCTCCATTGGGAAATCCCGGGATTAACGGTTGCTCGGCACCTGCCCCGGGCTTATCGCAGCCTGCCACGTCCTTCATCGCCTCTCGACGCCAAGACATCCCCCATATACCCTTAGTAACTTGACCATATCCATTTTTGATTGTGGACATGGTTTCGTATATCCTAAAAAACGCCATTGTTTGTAGAGTCACATCGACACTTGTCAAAACGACAAGCATGCAATGTTTATCCACGCATCCGCATATTCACTTTTCAAAGAACCAATATATAGTCTTAAGTGTTGAGTTTTTAGTTTTAAGTTGAAAAACGATCCAACCCAATCTCAACACATTAAACTCATTCACCACTGAACGGGGGAGCCGTCTCGCCATCCCATTGTAAAATGGAGACGATGGGACTCGAACCCACGACTTCCGGCTTGCAAAGCCGGCGCTCTCCCAACTGAGCTACGTCCCCGGACTAAATCGTTTCTCGTGACTTGTCGCTCGTTGCTCGAAATACGAGTCATGAGCAACGAGATACGAGCGACGAAATGGGCCCGGGAAGACTTGAACTTCCGACCTCACGCTTATCAGGCGTGCGCTCTAGCCAGCTGAGCTACGAGCCCATCCTAGCACCAGCTGTCATCGCCATCTCGAACGTAACAGCCTATCCGGCTTAGTCGGTTGGTTACTTCTATGAACTTAAAAAAGAGCAAAAAAAATCGCCGGCTTGCTGCCGGCGGTTATACACACAAACATCACTCGCTAACAGTCAGAGCCAAAAACAACACGTTTTCAAAAATCTTTTCAAAACCGTATTCCAGTCCTTTCCAGTAGGCGATTGTTTATCCACCCACTATTGAGACTTTATATCGTATCCCGGCATAGAGATACCGTCAAGCCTTTTTAAATAAATTTTTTAAAATATTTGAAAAATTTTTAATACGGATACAGCGCCAATCAAAAATCTGCTGCTTTATTTTTTTTTACGCTGGCCATTGACACATGTTCATGGTATGATACCGGTGGCTTTTGAAATGCCCTATAAAGAGCGGTAACTGTTTTATTTGAATGGACTTACGGAGGCGGACAGTGCCCAGAAAAGGGTTCTATTTAATCGTTTTTATCTATCTGATTACACAGCCCGTAAATGCTGAAGTCCGCGTTAACCCCCACCCGGGTTATGAGCAAACTTACCCGGCTATATGTCAAAAAGCCGATGGCGATTTTATAATTGTCTGGAGCAGTTACCACCAGGATGGCGCCAGCGGCGGGATTTACGCTCGAAACGCCGATTCTGTGCTCAATTTTCAAGATGACTCGTTTATCATCAATACCACAACCGCGGGGCACCAGACCAACCCGGCCATCGCGGCCTGCGGATCGGGCTTTATCGTCGTCTGGCAGAGCGAAACGGCTGATTTGGAGGATATTATCGGCCGTCGCTTTGATCATCTCAATCAGCCATTCGGTGATGACTTCGTGATCAATACAACAACCGCAGGCAGACAGCTTTATCCCAAAATTTGCTGTTTTGATGATGGGCGGTTCGCTGTCGTGTGGGAAAGTCGCCCTCACTGGCCGGGTATGGACTACAGCGAGATTGTTATTCAACTATTTGATATCAATGGAATCCCCGAAAGTAATGAAATAAACTCAAATCTGCTCTCGCAAAGCCGTTATCCCGATATTGCCACCGATGGCAATCATCAGTTTGTTGTCGTCTGGATGCAGGATGATGCATATCACCCCTCCAACCGCATTATGGCTCGGCGATTCGACTTGGCCGGCAATCCCTTAGACAGTCCTTTCCAAGTCAATGAAGTACCTTTTTACACGGCAAGCCGGCCGACCGTGTCGATGGCATCGAATGGTAATTTTATTGTTGTCTGGAGCACCGATCCGAATGACGCCGATCGGGCTGATATTCGCTTACGTCGATTCAACCATGCCGGTGATGCTGCAACTAATGAACTGGTCGTAAACCGGCAAACCGAAGGCAAACAGGAAAACCCCGAAGTGAAAATGAATATTTTTGGCCAGTATATCGTCTTCTGGAACGGCCCCGGCCCCGATGACGAGAAAAAAAATGTCTACGCACAGCGATTCAACGCCGCCAACCAGCGCGTTGGCGATGAATTTGTGGTGCATCGATACAGGGTGCAAGACCAAAAGTATTCCCATGGGGTATTCGATGATGATGGGCATTTTACCGTTGCATGGCAAAGCTACGGCCAGGACGGATACCGCTATGGGATCTTTGCCGAAACCGGGCCAAAGGCGGCTGTTGCGGATCTGGATTATAACCTGCAGGTCGAATTCGGCGATTTTTGTATCCTCGCACGCGAATGGCTCGATCAAGGGGATGATCTGATTGCGGATATCTGGGATGATGATATCGTGGACGCAAAAGATGCCGCCGCCCTCTGCGACCAATGGCTTATGATGACTTATTCACAGCCGCAGGCTGATTTATGGGATGACGGAGTCATTAACATGAACGATTTTGCGATTCTTGCAAATACATGGCAACAGCAAGGCCCTTTTACCGGCGATATCACCAGTGATGGCCGCACCAATACCCAAGACCTGCGTATTATAATGTACTACTGGCTGCAATAGAAAAATCGTCAATTCTGCTTAAAAATATCACCATGAGCGCTGTGGTCTCGGCGGCTGAAAAAGACTTGAATTACATGCGTTTGTATCGTGGGCCGCCGGTGCCTTCGGGTGTTGTCCACCGGATATTGTCGAACGGGCATTTGCGCTGGCAGGTTTTGCAGTGCAGACAGTTCGAAGGGTTGGCCGGCTTGACCTGCCCGCCAATGGTCTCATAGACACCCGCAGGACAGAACGTGATACAGGGCCGACCGTACTTGACCGTACATTGCTGAGCGCAGGTGTTTCGGTTGAGGATTTCCAGATGGCTGGGCTGTTCCTCGCGGTGCTCGGTGGCAGCGACGGCGGTGAATGTATCTTTGTCGAAATTCTGGTTGGGTTTGAGCCGGTACTTGCGGCCGGTCATCTCCTGGTAATCTTCTTCGACCTTGAATTTCGGAAGCAGCCCCCCCAGAACCGACAAACCGAATCCAATCGTCGGGCCGAATTTAGCGACGGTCTGGCGGAAGTTGCGGGCCGAGCGCATTTCTTTTTCGACATTGGAGCTTTTAATCAGCTCGGTATAGCGCACGGCCGCGGCCGACGGATTCGAGAGATTGTCAGCGATGGCCTTGGCCGCCTGCATCCCGGAATCGATCGCGTTGTGCAGGCCCTTAATCTTCTGCATATTTACAAAACCGGCGCTGTCGCCGAGAATCATACAGTTGCCTTTGCCGATACTGCCGGTCTGCAGGTCTTTGGGGATCGCATAGTAGCCGCCTTCGGGGATCATCTTGGCACCCGCCTCAACGACGGTGCCGCCCTCGATGAACTGGCGGACGAAGGCCTGTTCCTTGAAGCGGGTCAGGGCATCCTGCGGATTGAAGTCGCAGTACTTCCAGTCGAGCCCGACGATCATGCCGACGGACAGATGCTCGGGCGCACCGGCGTAGATAATGCCGCCGCCGAACATGGCCGGGCCGAGCAGCGGTGTCCAGATCGGATAACCCATCGCGTGGACGACGCGGCCGGCGGTAAATTTCTCATACTGTTCGGGCGAAACCTTGATCAGTTCCTTAACGCCGACCGAGTACATCTGGTGGCCCTTGCGCTGCAGGTTCGCCTTTTCGATAAGCTTTTCAGTTAACAGGCCGTCACACCCTTCGGCCAGGACCACAAAATCGGCCTTGACCGTTTCGCCTTCGAGGTAGTTCGGCTGCTTATGGCCTTCTTTGTCAAGTCCCTGGTCCACAAGCTTGACGCCTTTGACGGTGCCGGATGCGGCATCGTAGAGAATATCCTGCGCGGCGAAACCGGTCAGCACTTCGACCTTGAGGTCTTTGGCGATCCGGCCAAGCCAGTGGGTGAGCTTACTGATCGAGACGGAATAGTCATTCAGGTGCATCATCTGGCCGAAGCCGAGTTTGAATTTCTTTGCCAGGTTAATGGTAAAGAAAATGTTGAACGCATGTTTCTTATCAAGCAAGAACATGACATCGTCTTTATCAATGACGTTGGCCAGCACATCTTTGGCCTGGTCGGTATCGCGCCAGCCGGGAGCAGCCGCATCCAAGAGCTGCTGGATCGGCTGCGGCTCAAGCACCGCGCCGGAGAGATTATGATTGCCGAGGTCAGCGCCTTTTTCGATGACGACGACTTCGGTATCGGGCTTTAAGCATTTCAACTGGATCGCGGCAGAGAGCCCGGCCGGGCCGCCGCCGACGATCAATACGTCAACTTTCGAGTAATCGTTATTCTGTGCCACAGGATTATCCTACCTCATCAAATGCATGGACCAGTTTCGGGATGACATTTTCGACGGTTCCGACGATATAGTAATCGCACTGTTTGAAGATCGGAGCGTTGGGATCGCTATTGATCGCGACGATGGTCTCGGAATTAGCGACACCGATCATGTGCTGAATCGCGCCGGAGATACCGAGCGCCATATAGAGTTTGGGGCCAACGGCGGTGCCGGTCTGGCCAACCTGATGAACGCGCTCGACAAAGCCCTGTTCGACGGCCGCACGCGAAGCGCCGCGCTCGACCGGCTTGTCGAATTTTTTCGTAATGCCGTCACAGAGCGTCCCCATCAGCCGTTCGTAATTGTCGCGGCTTTGCATACCCTTGCCGCCGCTGACGATGATCTCGGCGCCGAAATTCACGTCACCGCTGCCCATTTCGGTTTTGATAATGTTCAGGCTGATATCGTCTTTCGTCAGTTCAACGGGGTGTTCGATGATTTCGCCCTTGCGGTTCGGATCGGCCGACAGGCGTTTCATGACGCCGGGTCGGGCCGTGGCCATCTGGGATTTGGAATCTTTGGTGCAAATCGTTGCCATAACGTTACCGCCGAGTGCCGGCCGGGTCTGCAAGAGGATACCGATCTCGCCTTTGCGCGAGCTGTCGCGAATATCGAGCGAGGTGCAGTCGGCGGTCAGCCCGCAGCCGACGCGATAGGAGATCATCGGGGCGAGCATGCGGCCCTGCGGCGTTGCGGCATAGAGTACGATCTGCGGCCAGTATTTTTCGATGCAGTCCGACATGACCTTGCGATAGGCGGTCGGGTCGAATTCCTCTAACAGTTCATCTTCAATCAGGTACACACAATCGGCGCCGGCGGCGATCAGTTCTTTGGCCATGCCGTGAACGCGGTAACCGGCCAGGCAGACACCGACTTTCGTATCGAGCGAGTCAGCCAAATCGCGGGCCTTGCCGATCAGCTCGAACGTGGCCGGGTGAATTTTATCTTTATCGTGCTCGGCGGCGACCCAGACCTGGCCCTGATAAGCCGGATCGGTCAGTTTGAGGCCGTTGAGCATATCGTCGAGTGCTTTTTTATGGAACCGGCCGTCGGCGGCCTCGAGGATCTTTTCTTTGGCTCCGTCGGCAATCTCGCTTACATCGGTGATATCGAGCTTTTTGAGCGTCTCGGCCAGTACGCGGAAATCCTCGATCTCTTTTTCGGTGCCCTCGAAGCTGCGGTCGAATTGTTCGGATCGTTGTGCGGGCAGTACATAGTGTTTGTGCGCTTCGTCGGCCTGCTCGCCGTTGCCGGCGGCCTTGAGGCTTTCGGTAATATGTTTGGCTAATTCCTTGACATCGTTGATTTGCTGACATTTACGGGTACTTTTGCCCGGCGGGAACACGCGGATCACGCGGGTCTTGGAGCCGGCCACACCGATCGCGGTGGCGTTAATGTCACTTGCGCCCCACTGCAAAACCTCCATCCGGTTGGCCTTGCGGGTCGATGCAAATCCGGCGAACAGCTCGTATTCGTATTTGGCGACCGTGATTACCGCAGGCAACTGCTTGACGGAAACGACCTGGCTGCCGCCGGAGATGATCCGGGTAAATTCGAATTTTCCATCTGCATAGTGTTCATCGGTCGCATAGGCTACGCAGGGGATTTTCAGTTCTTCGGCGATCTGAGCGGGCACCTGGGCGGTGTCACCATCGACCGACTGCATCCCGGCAACAACGTAGTAATCATGATCGTCGTCGAAGATATCCTTGACGATCTTTCGGATCGCATAGGCTAAGGGATTGGCGGTGGCCCATGTATCGGCGCCGCCTAAGGATCGATCGGTCAGCAGGACTGCGGTATCGGCACAGCGGCCAAGGCTGTAGCGAAGCACCTCCTCGGCCATCGGCGGGCCCATCGTCAGCGCGATAATCTTTCCTTTGTCAGTACCGCTGTCGGATTTCATCTTGTTGGCAAACGCCAGGGCCTGGGCATCCAGTTCGTTAATCACGCTGGCCAGACGACTTCGAACGAGCGTGCCGGTTTCCGGGTTGAACGCATTGTCAGTAATCTGCGAAACGTCCGGTACCTGTTTGACAAGAACGATGTAATTGCTCATAAGCTCAAACTCTCAATTATTATGCGTAAAAAAACCTGATTGTTCAGGTTGATCCCAATGTGATCATTATCCTATACCTGATTTTTTTCATATATACCCATCATCGCTTTTTTTTATATTATTCTGCTGGTCGTTATCGGACACCGCAATGGATGCGCAAAACGCAAACCTTTATTAAATCCGATGTTATCTGTACTGTCAATTGCCAAAAAGTTGCTTTTTTCTACGTGCATTTGGCCATAAAGCTTCTTTTTCTAAAAAAACCGCAATTTGAGGCTTGTCGAACGTTTTCCAGTCATATATATTAGTGCCGTCTTAACGGTTAACATGCAATTAGAAAGGTAAATGATATTAAAGAGATTTTGTTGAGGTGAAAAAAATGGCAGATCTGAAAGCATTAGCAGATGCAATCATCAAAGGCGACCAAAACACCGCCGTCAGTATTACTCAAGCCGCGATCGACGAAGGCATGGCCCCCAAGGAGGTTCTGGATAACGGGCTGATCGCCGGGATGGATGTGATCGGCGGACGATTCAAAAAGAACGAAGTCTATATTCCCGAGGTGCTGATCTCGGCACGGGCGATGAAATCGGCGATGGGAATTCTCGAACCGGAACTGGCCAAGGCCGGCGTCAAGCCGCTGGGCAAATTCATGATCGGCACGGTTCAGGGCGACCTGCACGATATCGGCAAGAACCTCGTCGGGATGATGCTCAAGGGTGCCGGGTTCGAGGTCACCGATCTGGGCGTGGATATCGCACCGGAGAAATTCGTCGAACAGGCCAAAGCGGCCGACCCGGACGTGATCGGGATGAGCGCACTGCTAACGACGACCATGCCGGCCATGGAAAAGACGGTCCAGGCCCTTCGCGATGCCGGCGTCAAGGCCAAGCTGATCATCGGCGGCGCACCAGTCACCCAGAACTATGCCGACAAGATCGGCGCCGACGGATATGCGGCCGATGCGGCCAGCTCCGTCGATATCGCCAAGCAACTGCTCAACTAAGACGCGACCTAAACTGTTTAAACTAAATCAGCCCCGGCTCAACCGGGGCTGTTTTTTTGTTTTTCTGCCAAAAGGATTTCCAGTCCAGCGCCAGCAGAATTAATATAATCACCATCGGCCACATAACCATCTGTTCAAAAAAGAAACCCATCATGTATGCAGGTGGACATTCTTGCCAGACACCGCTATCCCGAATATTTCATAAAAATTTATAAAAAAGACTTGCGCGATGGGTTAAGTGCCT
>CAZFDE010000106.1:0-7765 GCA_964517795.1 uncultured Pirellulales bacterium
AGAAAGGCCGTAAAATCAGTGAAGAATATGACCGTGATCGTGACGGTCAATTCGACGAAACAATATTTTATGACGAATTTGAAAGAGTGATCCGTAAGGAGTGATCCCCCTCTCAAATTTCAAGCTCAGATGCTGCCGTTAATGATACCTTTTTATTTTTTGGAAATGAGCAAAACACCCCACGGATCGAGTTTCGGGATGGTAACATAGATCTTGCCGTTTTCAACTCGAGCCGTTAATTTCTGTTCCATGACCAGTGTCGAATAATCCTTGGTTTTCTCGGCAATGTGGTGTCGCTGTTCATCATACGGCCGCGATGTCAAAAGCATCAATTGCAGTTTCTCGGCCGGCACATCAAACGCATCCGCTCGTAGAACCAGTTCAAAGGGCTCGCCGGAACTTCGCTTGAGGTTTTCCATACCTTTGACATATTCATAGATCTTTTCACCGCTGGCCAGTTCCCAGACGTCGCTGCCGCCCTCTTTGGCCCGGACCACGAGCGGTTTGCCCCAGTCGATCAGATGAACCACAATCGGTTTATGAGCTTTTTTGTCGACGCGCACAAACGCACAGATTTCATTATCCGTATCGGTTATTTCCAGCGGCTTATGCTCGGGATCGACCCCTTCGGTCAAAATGCCATTCGTGCTGTAATCATAAGCCCGCTCATACCCACCGAGATATCCGCCAATCCCGCGGATGAACCCGAAAATCGGGGCATAATCGGCCGGCTCGCCGAAAAAGCGGCCCGAACCGTCTTTGGTCTGCTCAAATGTATCCCACGGCACCATGCCCAGCGCGCCGTTACCATAGAGCGTGGCGATCACTTTTTTGTCCAGTGCGGTCTTTTCATCGTGCTTGACTTCAAGGCCCAGCAACTTGGCACTGCCGATGATTTGAAATTTCCCCAGCGATTCGCAAATCACAAGCCGCTGACGCAGGTGATCGGGATTGGCTGAGACCATCATCAATTCGGAAATCCCAAAATCGAATAACTGCTCCAGCGCATCCCACTTCTGAAATGAGCCGTTATTGCAGCTAAAGGGAATGTCCCATCCGGCATAGGCCTTGACATCGCGAACGAGCCGGGTAAAAAAGTCGATCGCCACATCCTCCCAGTACTGATACCAGTATTCTTTGAATGGCCCTTTATATTGACGCGAAAAATCATCGCCGACCGGCGCATCTTTTTCGATCAGATAATTTTTATAGTTGAACTTTTCGATATCCTCGACGCCGAGTTCACGGAGTGTTTTTGCATCGATGTTTTTGGCCAGCCATTTTGTAAAGCCTGCAATGCCGGTCTCGGTGAAACCGCCGCCGCAAATGGTTACGGCCAGGCGATGGTGATCGGCCGCATCCCGCTGCAGCGAATCGCATCCGGCATCGATCAGCTTTTTATAGAATTCCAGATGCCCTTGGTAATACACGGGATTGGAAATGTCGCCGATCAGTTGAGGATTTTTCCAGGGCCGAATAAACGGCATAACCGACGGATCGCCGTTGATATCGGTCATCACAATCCTCTCCTGCCAATCCACCAGTGCACGGTCACCGATCCAGCAGGGAACATGCTGGGCCGCCGAGCCGCAATAGTTGTACCCTATCTTTTGAAGTTTTTTGACTGCTTGCAGCTCGCGACTGGTGAACCAGATATAGGACCAATCGATCCGTGTGATATGAAATTCCGCAGCCGCCCGAAAAGCGTTCTTTTGATCTTCATAGGGGACATCGCGAATCGTCAGCGTTCGCATCGATACATCGCTGTATTTGGGAAATGTCGGCTTGAGCGTGCGATCGACGGCCATCTCGTGAAAAACCGATTTCGGCTGCTTGTCAAAAGCAGCCAGACTCGCACACGAGATCAAAAATAATGCCATTGTCAAAATAACAACCAAAATGCCAATGACGCGGATGCGATTGAAAATTGCAGATTCACTTCGATTTCGAGCTTTAATCATAACGGTCTCCATAACATTAAATACCATATACTCATTTTGACATGCCAAAACTGTAGTGATTATAAACTTGCTATGCGGTTGTAGCCAGAAAAATATTAAATTCTGAAAATTTTCTTATTTTTTACAGCCCGATCATAATCGCCAAACCGCAGAGAAAGATGATCACTCCGCCAATGGCGTGGGTGTAACGCTCGAGCTTTTTCATGGGCAGAAAATTGATCCCGGCCGTACCCAGCATGACGATGGTCATCATGGTCCCGATTGTAAAAAAGCTGAACACGATCGCCACGGCAACAGCGCCGGCCCAGCTTGACTTGGCAGCCGGATACATGAGAATCGGGATCAACGGCTCGCACGGCCCGAATACAAATATCGCAAACAGGACCCATGGGGTGATCGAATGCTTTTTCTGCTCGCCGTGGGGATGCATGTGCTCGGCCGTATCGTGGGCATGTTCATGTTGGTGGGAATCATGGTTATCGCCGTGCAAATGAGGGTGCGAATGCACTTTATTGGCCAGTGCGCGATGAATGCCCCAGACGGCATAGGCCAGACCGAATGCCAGCAGCATCCATCCGGCGATATCGCCGCGCTTGCCCTCGACACCCTCGAGTTGACCGACGGCAATCCCCATGGCAATGCCGACCATCCCCAATACCACCGAACTGAGGACATGGCCCAAGCCGCACGCCAATGTGATCATCGCGGTTTTGAGACGTGACCACTTGCGCGACCACGCCATCATAATAAAAGGAAGGTAGTGGTCCGGCCCGATCAGTGTATGCACCAGTCCGATCGAACCGGCGGTAACCATTAATGCCCATAATCCTTTGTCCATGGCATCCACTCCTAAAAAATGCTATCTTGCGCATATGAATATTGCTTTTGTAATATTCCCGCAATAAAAAAATTGACAAACTCGGAAAAAAATTTAATCTCTTTGGATTCGGTCAAATTAATCGATGGAGACAAACATGTGGAATCGTTTCAAAATTATCGATCTCAATGACGAACATGACTATCAGCGTCTGCTCCCCGGTCCGCCTGAAAACGGTACCTTAAAAGCCGGACGGGTCTATCTTGAAGCGGGACAGGATTGTCACTGGCACAGTACTGAGGACAAAGAAGAATTGCTGGTCTTTCTTGAAGGATCGGGGATCGCAATGATCGAAAGCGAGGATCAATCATTTGAAGTTTCTCAAGGCCAGATTGCTTTTATCCCCCCCGATACCCGGCACAATATTAAAAACACATCGAATAAGCTTTTGGTGTATATTTTTTGTGTCAGTTCTGTGAAATAAACCGACGGTGTGTCAAACGAATATCTGCCGCCCTACAGCATAAAACGATGGGTTATAAGGGTTAAATCCGCCAATCAAAAAAGCCCATTGATCATGGGCAATTCGCGCCCCTTCCGTAATCGATCCATCACCTCGCCCGTCGCCAAATTCAAACGGCATGCCAAAACAGAGCCATTTTACTGATTTTCCACCTGTTGTTCGTATCGTTTCAGTGCGATCAGCAACCGCTGCTGTTCAGGAGACTGGCCTTTGCCGTCTCTCGGGATATTGTGTTCTTTCATAAAACGGATCACTTCGGCGATCGGAATGCGCCGATCATTACGCCCCGGAATGCGGTATCCTTTGATCAATCCCTGGTCAAACCATTTCGAAACGGTACGATGTGCAACATTACACAGCTTTGCGACCTGCCCCGCTGTAAAAACCTGTTTATTCGGTTCCATTTGTCGTTCCTGTAAAAATGGCGAATGAACCGGCCGTTGCGACCGGTTCATTGCCAACTCCATTACACCTCAGAGAGAGCGGTGTGTGTGCGGATTGGAAAATTGCATTAATATTTGTTTTATGATTAATTACATTAACCTTTCTATCCTAATCCTGATACGTATATTATCTCAGAATACATAAAAATGTGCTATAAGTGATTGGCTAAAATGGCAAGCTTTTGACTAATTCGACATAGCCGTTGGATGAGGGGTAATGATAAAATACCTTAACTCCTTTAAGCGGTGAAACCCTGTTTTCATGATTCTACGGTAGTCAATCCCTCTCGTATAGCAAACTTCACCAAATCGGCAGTACTTTGCGCATCAATTTTCTTCATGATCTGGCGTCTGCGAGCATCGACTGTCTTGAAACTGACACCAAGAATAACCGCAACCTCTTTAGACGGTTTTCCCTCAGAAACCAACTTGAGGACTTGTCTTTCTTTATCAGTCAATACAGACAACGACGGCCCGCCCTGCCCTTTAACATAATCGTCGAGAACGATGCTGGTAATTTTCGAACACAGATAGGTTTGTCCGTCTGCTACTGCATTGATGGCTTTGATCAATTCGTCAAATGCACAGTCTTTCAAGATATAACCGCTGGCGCCGGCCTGCAGCATCTCGAGTACAAATGTCTTTTTGGAGTACATCGACAATGCGATCACCTGAATATGATCGAATTCCCGCCTGATCCGTCGTGTTGTATCGATCCCATCCAGTCCGGGCATATTGACATCCATCACAACAATATCCGGCTTAACCTGGCGGATCAGACGCAGGGCCTGATTGCCTTCTTCGGCTTGGCCGACCACTTCCATATCCTTCTGTTTTTCAAGAAGCGACACCAAGCCTTTACGAAGGATCTCATGATCGTCAACAAGTATAATTTTTATTGCCATTGGTGTTCCCCCGTGTCATTGATTTGAGAATAAACACACATTTGGTGGTTAAGAATCTGCCTTACGATTTGTACGACAGTACCTCCATCGGATTTGCCGCTATTCATACTCATTTGCGTGCTCTTTCAATATTACTTTTCGTAACATTTATACTACCATTTTTTTAAAAAAGTGCAACTTTTTTTTATTTTTGCGAAAAATTTATTTACCCAACCGATACAATCGCTATACTCCTGTTAAGTTTGAATAGCGAGCAAAAAACACGAATGAAAGAGCGTCATTCAACAGATATCACAAAATGGCTGTTATTACGCCACGCCGATGGGGTGGGGCCAATCACATTTTCCAAAATAATGCATTTTTTGGGCCATATCGATCTTGCACTGGGTGCCTCGGTGAGCCAATTGACAAAAATCGATGGAATCGGGACAAAAACAGCGGAAAAAATCGCCCGAACCCGAAACCGCTTCGATGTCCAAGCCGAACTGCAACTCGCCGAAAAACTCGGTGTGAATATCATCCATCTCCATGACCCGAGATATCCGGTGCTGCTGAAAAAGATCGACGACCCTCCGCCGGTGCTGTACATCAAGGGAACGATTGACCGAAGGGATAATCTGGCGGTCAGCATTGTAGGTTCGCGTCATCCGAGTCTGTACGGCAACGAACAGGCGGGCCGATTTGCCCATTTTCTGGCTGCCTCCGGTTTTACGATATGTTCCGGCATGGCCAGAGGGATCGACTCGGCGGCTCATCAAGGCGCCCTATCAGCCGGCGGCAGAACCATCGCTGTGCAGGGGTGCGGCCTGGCCAATATTTTTCCTCCTGAAAATAAGCGGCTTTTCGAATACATCAGTCAAAACGGGGCCTGTGTCACCGAGTTGCCGTTAACCTATGAACCGTTAAGTGAAAATTTTCCCGCGCGCAATCGAATCATTGCAGGCTTATCTCTGGGAACAATCGTGATTGAAGCCGGCCTGCGTTCTGGCGCATTGATCACGGCCCGCGCTGCGGCCGACTATAACCGTGAAGTGATGGCGATCCCCGGCAAAATCGATTCGCCGCTCAGCCGCGGACCGCATTATCTGATCAAGGAAGGAGCCAGACTCGTCGAATCTATCGAAGATGTTACCGAAGCACTTGGCTATATCGGAGAAAAGCTTCAATCGCATGTGACCGAACAAACCGACCGGGCGAAAGAGGCCATGGAACAATCCCTTTTCGAAACCATTAAAACAAATCTCACGGCCAATGAACAGGCGGTTTTGAATTGCCTGGATCATGAACCGCTTCACATTGATCAGATCATTACCCAAAGCGGGCTGGCCGCAGGCGATGCCAATGCAACGATGGTCTCGCTTCGGTTGAAAGGTCTGATCAAACAACTGCCCGGCAGTCTGTTCATGAGACGATAAAGCATAATTAAAAAGGCTGCAAGGGGTACTTACAGCCTTTCAAATTGACTACAACATCCTGTTTTTATACAAGATCGTCCATGAACATTTTTACCAAAAATCAAAAGGCGGAGGCCTTATATGAATCTTAAAATCATGATCACGATAGTGATAATCCGTTTGCGCTCGTGATAAACGCTGATGTAAGCGCACATCGCGGGCCAGACTCTGCAAGACCCCCAATACACACAGAATAACGACAATTTCCAGAATGACGATTGTCTGCATAACAGTACCCCAAACCGGATCACAGGGTATCTTCGGCAGCCGTCTTAAGAATTAATAAATGAATTTATGCAAAATTTTCCGGTGCTTTAAGCAAGCACAATGCCCCCAATCGGCATTTTTAAGCAAATAAGAGAGTTATTAATCCGGGCAAAACCGGACAGTTCGCCTATAAAAGACCATCGTATTAATACTGATAAGAGTGATTGCGCTGTATGAATCAGATGTTTTTGTCTCCACAAGCTCGTGGAAGCTTATTTGAAAAATTTTTTTAAACTTTCCAGCCTGGCGTCAACGACCCACTAAGAATACTTTTTTCAAGCTCTGCCCTGAGTGCCAATCTCATCACAAGCCTAATGCCCTTCGGCTGCTTTTGCACAACAGAGGGGGCGTGATCAGTTTTCGGATTCGCTTAAACACCGACATATGATTTTGCCTGAAATGCTGATGCTGCCATCGCTTGTAACGTTCTTCAAATCCGCTTAAGGACGGCAGTTCGCCCTTAAACCCGATACCGACAACGGTATGAGGAAAATTTTCAAGCCCGGCATGGCCTACCCATGATGACGTAAACGGCTTCAGCATGGACTTAAAAGCTTCAGGAGAAAAACGCCAGTAATCGCAGGGATAATCGTGAATCCGAAAATTCATTACGCTGGAAATCACCACAATCCCTCCCCGCTTAAGAATACCATAAATTTGTTCCATCGCGGTATGCGGGAATTCCACATGCTCAAGCGTGTCGAAACACAATACCGTTCCCACCGATTCCGCTGGAAGATCGATATCATGCAGATTCAGCACTGTATCGACTCCCAGGCCTTTACGCATATCAGCACCAATATATTCTTTGTCTGGAAACAATGGCCGCAGATCGGCAAATGTTTCCTGCCCCGAAACGCGTAACGATCCAAATTCATAAATGGGTTCAGTGATCTCAAGCGAATCACGCACGAGTCCTGCAAATTCCTTAACTGATTTTCGCATATCATTATTCCTTAATAAACCGCTTCGTCCGTCTCATTTTCCACGAACCAAAAAAGAACGTTACGGAGCGGACAATTCGTGCAAACACGTTCACCATTTCGCACAGCAATTCTGCTTTTATGCCCACCTGGACCCATAAAAACTAATCCGTAATCAAAAGATGTTTTACGGCTTGGACATAGGCCTGCGCGTTTTGTGTAATTTTTTTTGAAATTTCCGCATTGAGGCGGCCTTTGGGAACCAGCGCTCCGCCGACCCCGAATCCGATGCACCCGGCCTCATAAAAGGCCCGCATATTTGCCGGCCGTACGCCCCCCACCGCCACAAAGTCGATATCATCGATCGGCCCGCGAAGGGCCTTGATATAATCCATCCCGATCGCCGAAGCCGGGAAGATCTTGACCATCTTCGCGCCGTGACGCGCGGCCGCCAGAATCTCGGTTGCCGTGG
>CAZFDE010000107.1:0-7725 GCA_964517795.1 uncultured Pirellulales bacterium
TCAGACGGACCAGTCTTTGGAGCTTTTGACGAACCGGTGCTGCAGAAATAGCCCTAATGCGGTCGGCACACCGAGCACGGCCGGTAAAAACCAATTGTGGCGGTGCACCAGTGTATCGACCTGCATCGAAGTATGCGGATAAAGGAACAACAGGGCCAGGATACCCACAACGATAAGGCCCGCTCCCCAGAGCGAAGTAAAGAGGATCACCGCGATTCGGAAGATGATAAACGAGATCATGCCGCCGGCGACGATCCCGACCAGTGCCCCGGCCCAGATATACGTTTCGCTTAGCCCCACGGCATACCACAGTGCCGAGGTCAGCACGCCGCCCGACATCGCGCCGAGAATACTGACCGCCCAGCGCATCAGCGGGACCGAAAGGATCCCCAAAATCCCCATCCCGATCAGTGAAGCGAACAGCGGATTACCCTCGCTGCTGATCTGCTGACTGACGAACGCACCGGCGAGCATCCCCAGCAGGGCGAAACAGATCGTCACCAGGACCTTGAACACGCGCCAGCCGTACATCAGGCAGATCACGCCGAACGAGATAAAGGTGATCGCTTCGAGCCAGCTCAGCGAGGTAATCTGGTTCCAGATCGCATCGATCGGCACGACGCCGTGGGCCTGTTCGGCCGCCGGCTCGGTTTGCGCCAGTATCGTCAACATGTCCATGTTCAACTCCTCAGTTCTAAAAACCCGAATATTATCGGGCGTCAGGCTTTTTCAGCGCTATATTATCCTGTCTATTAGACTATTATCGTCAGGCGGGGGCGATTTGCGTTAAAGAGATGGCCGCGAACTTGCCAATGATACGGTCAAACAAGCCCGGAAATGATCCATTGCATGTTCCAGTGGGTCTGTAAGCCGAGTTCTGTACCCTTTCGGGCGGCGATCATTTAACTGGACCGACGGTTGCCCGCCGGCTCTGCCGCAAGCGGCAAGCGACCTACCCGCTGTTAAGGCCCGGGCCGGGCAACAGCTATCTGGTCTTGCAGGCGGTGGGGTTTACCGTGCCGGCACTGTCACCAGTACCGCGGTGCGCGCTTACCGCACCTTTTCACCTTTGCCTGTGCCCGAAGGCCATCGGCCGTGTGTTTTCTGTGGCACTTTCCCGGAGGTCGCCCTCGGTGGCCGTTAGCCACCACCGCGCCCTGTCCTGCTCGGACTTTCCTCCGGCCTGTTGAAAGACCGGCGACCGCCCGACCCACTGGAACATCACAATTTTTAATTTTTAAGGAGCTTTATCATTATACCAAAAAACACCCGGCCGGTTCAATAGGCCTTAGTGTTTTTGTTCGATGTGGGTGTTGAAGTGGATATCGTCGGTTTCGGGATAATCCTGGCGGAAGTGCACGCCGCGGCTTTCTTTGCGTAAAAAGGCCGCATCGGCCATCAGGCCGGCCACGGTGAGCATATTCTGGCACTGCCAGCCGTCGGGCGTATCGAAGACCTTGTCCATCACATACCGCTGCCAGAACCGCACGATCTCCTGGGCCTCGGTGAGCGGTTTTTCGCGTCGGGTGATCCCGACGTTTCGCCACATCAATGCCCGCAGCGAGTTGGTCACATCATCGGTATCCAGCCGCGTACGGTCTGAAGAGGGAATTTTGTATTGGATCACCGGATGACGCAGGAAGTTGGCAAAATCAGATTCGTTCGCGGTTGCCGTTCTGCCGGCGATCGTGCCGAAGACCAGTCCTTCCAGCAGCGAATTGCTGCCGAGCCGGTTGGCGCCGTGCAGTCCGGTTGCCGCCGCCTCGCCGCAGGCCAGCAGATTGGTCACATTTGTTCGGGCCTGATTGTCGGTCCGAACACCGCCGAGCATGTAGTGGGCGCTGGGACGCACCGGGATCAGGTCCTGGGTGATATCGATATCGAAACTTTCCAGCAGTTCGCTGATCAGCGGGAATCGCTTGTTGAAATGGGCTTTCTCGAAATGCCGCACGTCAAGATAGACATGGGTCGAGCCGGTTTCGAGCATCTGCGAGAGGATCGCCCGGCTGACAATATCGCGCGGCGCCAGCTCGGCCAACTCATCGTAATCCTTCATAAAGGCGTTACCCTGTTTATCCAGCAGGATCGCGCCTTCGCCGCGAAGGGCCTCGGTGATCAGGGCGCGCGATGCACCGGCGATATACAGTGTCGTCGGGTGAAACTGCATGAATTCCATATCCTGCATCACCGCCCCGGCCCGCCATGCCATCGCCAGCCCGTCGCCGGTGGCGACTTCGGGATTGGTGGTTTCGCGATAGAGCATCCCCAATCCGCCGGTAGCGAGGATCGTTTTGACGGCCCAGATGATGCCGGGGCCGCGGCGGTCCTGGCCGATTACACCGACACATTTGCTATCGAGGGTCAGCAGATCGATCGCGTAAAAATGCTCAATGATCTTGATATTGGGATGACTGCGGGCTTTTCGGATCAGGGTCTGCGCGATAATGCGGCCGGTCTCATCACCGTGAGCGTGTGCGACCCGCGGCTGCGAATGGCCGCCTTCGAGGGTGGTGGCGACATCGCCGTCCTCAAGATCGAAATCCGCCCCCCACTCGAGAAGCTGTTCGAGCAGTTGCGGCCCTTGTCGCACAACCATCTCGACGATTTTCTCATCGCACAGGCCACAGCCCGCCCGAAGGGTATCGGCGATGTGCGAATCGAAGCTGTCGCCGGTTTTGAGTACCGAGGCGATCCCGCCCTGGGCGTTCCAAGTGTTGCTGTCCTCCAGGCCGCCTTTGCAGACGACGATGACACTGCAATGTTCGGCCGCCTCGATTGCCGCGCGAAGCCCGGCCACGCCGGCCCCGATCACCAGCGTACCGGTATAAAGCTGGTGCGTAGTGTTCGAGTCGATATCGACCAGATACCGCCGCAGTTCGGTTGTTTCTGCCATGTGTACCTTTATCCTGTTCAAATTCGCTGCAAATCTTTACCATTACTATCATACCCGATTCGCAGATCAATTAAAATAGCGAAATTCAACCGGTTGCGAGGGGGTGGAATTTCGGGTATAGTGCAGCTTTGGTGAATTTGGCTAAGGAGACAACGTTTATGGATTCGAAAACCTGTTTGATCAAGGCATTGAACCACGTGCAGCCGGAGCATATTCCGGTCGATTTCGGGGCCACGCCGGTGACCGGCATTCACGTGCGGATCGTCGAGCTGCTTCGGCGGCATTTCGGTCTGGAAGATCGGCCGGTCAAGGTCTGCGAGCCGTACCAGATGCTCGGCGAGATCGAGGCCGACCTGGCCGAGGCGATGCGCGTCGATGTGGTCGGGATTCCGGCACGGGGGACAATCTTTGGATTCGCGAACGAAAACTACAAAGAGTGGAAAGCGCCGTGGGGGCAGGTTTTGGCCGTCTCCGAGCATTTCAATACGAGTATCGACGACAACGGCGATGTGCTGATGTATCCACAGGGCGATATGAACGCGCCGGCCAGCGGCCGCATGCCGAAAAACGGATTCTTCTTCGATACCATCGTCCGCCAGGAACCGATCGTCGAAGATGAGCTCGACCCCGAGGATAATCTCGAGGAGTTCGGGCCGCTGAGCGAGGCGGACATCAAGCACTTTACCGAGCAGCTCGCCTGGGCCGAAGGGACCGGCAAGGGCATAATCGCCAATATGGGCGGTACGGCGTTCGGCGATATCGCGCTGGTGCCGGCGCCGTTTCTCAAGCACCCCAAGGGTATCCGTGACATCGCCGAGTGGTATATGTCAACGGCCATGCGGCCTGATTACGTTCATGCGATCTTTGCTCGCCAGGCCGAGATCGCCGTCGAGAACCTCAAAAAATTCAAGAAGCTGATGGGCGATAAGATTCAGGCGGTGTTTATCTGCGGCACGGATTTCGGCGCGCAAAACACACAGTTCTGCTCGGGCGAAACTTACGATTCGCTCTGGGCGCCTTACTATAAAAAGGTCAATGACTGGATCCACGCCAACACACGCTGGAAGACGTTTAAGCATTCGTGCGGGGCGATCGTTCCGCTGATGAGCCATATCATCGAAAGCGGTTTCGATATCATCAATCCGGTGCAGTGCTCGGCCGCGGGGATGGACCCGCAAATGCTCAAGGATACTTACGGCAAAGACCTGACGTTCTGGGGCGGCGGGGTCGATACGCAAAAGACGCTGCCGTTCGGTACGCCCGAGCAGGTCAAGGACGAGGTGCTCAGCCGTTGCGAGATCTTCGGCAAGGACGGCGGATTCGTTTTCAATACGATCCATAACATCCAGGCGAATGTCCCGATCGAAAATGTCGTCGCCATGCTCGACGCGCTCAAGCAATTCAACGGATAATACCTGTTGCCGCAAAGATCGCTGAGATTTATTATCGCTGGTATTCGGCGGCGGGGATGATTTTTTTGATCGTCTTGTTCGCTGTAGTATAAGTTTTTGTTGCATAGGGTGATTCGAGCTGCGGCTGGTCGATCAGTGAGACATTATCCAATATTACCTCGTCGCCGTCCTGCGGGTTGCCGGTGACCTCGAATTTGAGCGGACCGGTTGTCTGGGCGGTGAAAGACAGGTTATAGATTCCGGCCTCGACGATATCCTCCGCGTTCCAGCCGCCGACGCTGATTTTGAAGGTTGCGCCTGCCGAGATTGCCAGCAGTTCGACGGTCAGTCTCAGGCGGCAGGTTTTGCCCGGTTCGAGGGCGATGTTTTGGGCGAGTGATTCGTCCTGGCCGCCGGCCGCGGATTTGAGGTAGCGGCCTTTGCCGGCGGAGACGCTCCAGAGGTTCTGGTAAAGCCAGTACTGGCTGCTTGAAAAATCGCCGTTTTGGATCAGTTCTGTTGACATGGGTACCCTTTCGATTAAAAAGTGATCAGTTAAAACTGCAGTGATTGTTTCCGCCGGCGGCCGCTGGCCGTAGTGAGTAGAATACCGTAAAGCGGTTTCGGTTGCGCGGCGCGTATCGGTTGCGGTTGACGGTTGTCGTCCTTGGACGCGGCCGGTGGCCGCCGTGAATAGTGAATGGTGAGTAGTGAGTAGCATTGTGGAGGCCCTTCGGGCGACAATCCTTATTTTCTGGGTTGAAAAGCGTAGTCTTCATTGAAAAATCCTTATTTTTGGGCTAAAAGTCCAAGGTGCTCATAAGGTGCTCAACTATTGCACGAAAATCCTCAATTTTGACTCAAAAAGCTTAAGGTGCTCAAGTGCTCAAGATGCTCATGAGGTCAGTTTTGAGTCGTAAGTTTTGAGTTTTTAGTTTCATTTAGCAAATCCGAAATACAAAACGTAAAGCGTTTGCGGTTGCGCGGCGCGTAGCGGTTCCGTTGGACGTTTGTCGTTCTTGGACGCGACCGCCGGACGATTGACGATATGTGCCGCGCAACCCATGAACGAAACCTAAGATTCAATTGTTTGTACAACCTGTCTCGCTCTGAGGGCTTTGTTCCTCAATGGTGCATCATTATACCATATTTCAGAAAAAAGTCAAGTTTTTTGCGGTTCTTTTGTGTGATTACTTCGTTGTTTTTGCCAGATGGCACGTCCTCAACGTACACCAGTACGCCTCCGGTCGGCCGCAGGCAAACGCCTTGTACTAACCCAAAACTCCGCGCAAAAAATTAGCAAAGCGGTTCTTTGGGGCGAGGGAATAGGGTTTGGGGTGTAGGGGTTAGTTAAAAAATGTACCGGACCCCATGCAGCTCTAACCCGCGCAACCACCTCATCGATTGCGTTGCCGTAAATATAGCTGTATTTATGCGTTTGTGACGGTGCGGCCGCATTATAATCGTATTCACTGAGGATCTGCCAGTTATCGTTATAGTAATACACGCGGCAGGTGCTGCTGCACGGATCGTTCTTATAGATCCGGTGGCCGAGGGCATCATAATCATATTCGGCAATCGCCATGATCGTTTTCATTCTAAATAATAGCTGACTGTCCCTCATTTTCCCCATTTTCCCACGGTAATAAATTTCAATACGCAAGCTCTTTAAATGTTTTCTTAAAGGTATCTATGTTTTTAAGAATGTAATCTGACGTCAAAGCTACCTCAAAAGCTTCTCCCATGAGATCAATATATTTAGATTTTATTTCCAAAGATAATTTTTTCCTTTCTGAATTATTCATATCGTCCACATTATCTATTCTTTCTATCAAGTTTCTTATATCCATCTTAACTTCAGATGTCAAATTGAGCGATAAAAGCTTTACAGAAGATTCCGGCAATGAAATCGTTTCTGTAACACAACCGCTTTTCACAATAATGCCGCTGTTATTCTTATTTAATCTGTCTAGCATATCTTCTAAATCCTTTTCGATTTCCCCTTTATTATTCATCTCCTTGTCATATTTGACATAATTAGCCTCAGCAGTATTTGCTTCCCTCTCTAAGCCATTTGCCTTCAGCCAGATTCGCCAAGATAGAAATGTATTCACAATACCTGTAAAAACAATAATTAATAAGCACCATATTCAGAAAATAGGATTTTTTGTTTTCCTTATCCATTGTAAATCCTCTTATTCAAATATTAACAAATTCATTGCTATGCTCATTTTTATTTTTTAGAACGGTAATCTTTAATCTTCTGTACTATATCTATGGCATCAGAAATAGTATCAACAATATCATTTATGTTCTCATTAGTTTCCTTATACTCTTTTTCGAACTGCTTCATTTTCGCCCTCTCTCTTTTGATTTCTTTATCAACCTGTTCCTTTGTCATACATTTTTCTTTTTTGCCGTCTATATCTTCACTTTTTGCTACTAAACTAAAGGACCATGTATTTTGATAAGTATATCGAATTTCAGATTTAATATATATGGGCCACAACTGTGCAAGCTTCCATCGCATTTCTTTTTATGGCTTACCGGAAACAAAAAGAAGAGCACTCTCGCCTTGTCGACATCCTTAATTTTTTTATTAACATATATAGATATCTCTCGTAATCCTAATTTCGCTCAAATAAATCGATTAAAAATTTCACAACTCTTACCAATAAGACAAAGATGAATCCATAAAAAAGGATTAATACCATTAAGCTAATGTCTTTTTTCATATCCTTGATCCTCCACCGCGAGGATACGGCTCGATACCACCGTATTGGCCCGGTGAAAGTTTGAACTGGCTAACATACCCAAAGACATAGAACCAGCGAAAACCATCGAATACCCAATCGCCATGCTTATGCTTAGTTTTACAAACTTTCTTTTTGTATATACAATCATAAGTAGCTCGTTTATCTACCCGCCAACATGCAAAAAGTAGTTTGTATCCGGGGCTATACATAGGCGGTCCAACAATAGCACACCAATAATAATCTACTTCCACATGTCTTAACTTCCATTTACACAAAAGATTTTCCCACCAACAGCATTTCTCCAAACCAAATTCATCTTGATTAAAAATTGGGTTGCACTTAACATATTCATAAGTGTTCATCCCATCGGAGTATTCTCTAATTATATCAAGCGGATTAGACTGAAAGCCCGCCGGATTGATCCCCAGCGGATCCTTGGTCAGCCATCTGGCCATATCATAAGAATAGTACCGGTGGCGGTTATACTGGACGGTGAAGCTGCCGTTATCGAGGATATCCACCTCGCGGCCGGTGAACATGAAGATATTATCATTACTCGACGACGTTGAAGTCGCATCATCGCCATCGAACCAGGTGCCATCTCCGCCGTCAGCGACATAGATCGTCGGTTGGCCGTAGGCATCGTATTCATAGCGTTCCTGAATACTGCCATCAGGATGAACAA
>CAZFDE010000108.1:0-7647 GCA_964517795.1 uncultured Pirellulales bacterium
CGAAGCGAAGCAGAGGCCTCGCGGGGTTGACACGCCGAAGGCGAGCCGCGAAGCGAATCCCCCCTCTCCGATTTTTTGTGACACAAAAAACCAAAGAAGTCTCGCCAGCAGACCGGTTTACATTCTACTCTCAAAAACGTGGATTGAATTGGTCCGCCACAATGAGAACATACCCAGATACGAGCAAGCTTTTCTACAAATCAGCGCAATGCGTTTTTGGGAATGTAAAAGTCACCCGGGCCGACCCCGCTGGGATAAGGCCGATTGGTCGGTCGATGCATAATCGCTTTCATGGGGATCGCATCCTTTAAGGTAAACACCTCGACATGGCCGTCGGTATAAGCAGCCTGCAGTTTCACCTCAAGGCAATGAGGATTTGCATGGCCGACCCACCAGGCCGATTCGATCGCGGTTTCTTCCCGCACAGAAGATCCGCAGAACCGCTCGCAACTGCCGTACATATCCGGCGTTTGGATATGATCGTACCCCAGATAACAGCTCATCAGCAGTTTACTTTGTGACCGACCGCCCGAAGATCGCCGCGGACCTTCGAACAGCCGCGTTGGAGAGACCCAGCCCACATAACTCCAGTAATAACAATACGACCCCCGCATCGCCTTGACATCCATCGCAACATCCGGGTTGCGCCACGCATCGCCGGCATCCCAGACCTGCTGCAGGTACTTGAATTTCCGAGGCGATTTGGGACAAACCATAACAGAGGCATCTGCGATATACCCGCCGAGATATTCGCTCATCGCCCGATGCGGGTGAGTCGGCGTATCCGCCCAACTGCTCAGAGTTCGCGGATCGTACCAGTTCCAGCTTGTGTTATACGAAACATAAGAAACCGACGGCGGATAAGAGTCATCATTGTCCGAGGCAAACAAACTCACCCCATTGACCGTTTGACGCTGATTGCTCATCCCAATGATGTTGCGCGCATACTGCTTGGCCTTACCCAAAGCGGGCATCAAAATCCCCAGCAGCATCGCAATAATAGAAATCACAACCAGAATTTCGATCAGCGTAAACCCTCGGCGCGCCCCTCGTTTTTTCGCTATATCCGCACACATAACGCTAATTTTTACCGCCTCCATATCATATCGGGCAATAGCTATATATTGCCTAAATTAACACTTCTTAATTATACGGATTCAACTTCAAAGCGTCAATGATTTTCTGTATAAAAAAATCAGGGCAACGGTCGAAGATAACCATTGCCCTTTTTCCAGGCCCATATTGGGCTCTAATACGTTCTTATTCGTTAAAATTAGCGATATTGCCCGCTGTCGATTTTCATTTCCATTCTTCCTTTTCCAGCCAGCCTTGCGTGATCCATGCAAAATCCTTAAAATCCACACTCCCGTCATAATTCAAATCACCCTTCAGTGCCCATTCACTCATACTGGCATAAGCGGTATTGCCGTAAGCCCCCATATTCACGCGGCCGCCGTTGGGCATCCGCTCATTTTCAGGATTGATCGTCGGATCACCGCCGTCCACGCAGGGGCTGGTTATATCATCGAGGAGCCATTCGTCGGTCGTCGCCCGGTACCGCCCCCGCTCGCTTTTGAGGTGATAATCACCGCCGGGGCCATCGGCAAACTGCGGATCAACCTGATACTCCTGCCCGGCCAATCCGGCTTCATACATGGCACTAATTTCCTGCTCTGTAAGTACCGTATCAAATATCCTCACTTCGTCAATTAAACCATCAAAGTAAAATGGCGTGCTTGAAACATCTCTTTTGCCGATATGAACATTCGTCGAGGTTCCTGTCTGAATCGGGCCGACTGCTGTATCGGCCGTATTATCCAACTGTCCGTTGACGTAGATTCTCATCTTCGAGGTACCATCTGTTACATATTCATAGGTCGCTGCTACATGATACCATATACCAGTTACAAAAGAAAACGTTCCATTCTGCAACTGCGTATATGAAGAATCTGATTTCAATACATAAAAAACCAGACTATTATAATTTTCATGATAATGCAGTGCCCATGCTCTGCCTGTAGTCAGATTGTCCCTTGCGGCAATAATATGATTATTGCTTGTATCATCCAACTGTATCCATGCACATACTGTAAATTCCGTGGAAACATCGAGGCTGCTGTCATTGCCGCAATCAACATAGTCACTCGAGCCATTGAAACCCAGGGCGTTGTTTACCTGTCCGGTGACCGTTACGGCACCATAAATCATCCCATCGTTTGTACCGGCCGAATCGACTGCATCACCGTCGAGTTTCCAGTAGGCGATCAGGTTCGCATCCAGTTCACTTTCGATATAGCTGTACTCGGCCGTACAGTTATACAGATCGCCGTTGGTATTGCCCCAAAAGATACTGTTGGTGATGCACGGATCGGCATTGTCGGCAATGGCCCCGTTATTGTTATCCACTACGGTCACATGGTCGATTGTCGGCAGGCTGAATTGGGCGAAAATACCGGTATCACTGCCGCGGATCACCATATTCGAGAGGACACTATTGATCCCTTCGCCCTGCACAAAGGACACGGCCGTATAATCCGGCACCTGCAGGACAGCGGCATCGGCCGCACTTTTGACGGTGACGGCCTTGCCCTTGAAATTGATGCCCTGCGTTGTCGATTCGTGATACACGCCCGGCCAGACCAGGATCGTACTGCCGTCCAGGGCCATATCGATCGCATGCTGAATCGTCTTGAACGCCGTCTCTTTACTCTGCCCGTCATTGCCATCGCTGCCGTTGGCATCATCGACATGATAGATAGCCACTTGCGGCTCATCATCTTCAACGAGTATCCAGTTCGGATCCGCATTATCCACACCCGATGTCGAGCCCAGTTGGCCATCGTTGCCATTGCCGCTACTGTCAGCGGCCACTTGGCCGCTGCCTTCATTCATCGCCCAATACCCTTTGAGATTGGCATCGATAATAACCGGCCCTCCATTATACAGGTCCTGAACCTCCTGCGAAGTCAATGCCCGATCGTAAATAGCCACATCATCAATGATTCCATCAAAATACTGGTATTTTCCAATCACGGCATGATTGAACACACCAAAGGAAACCGGAGCATTATTTGTCGCGATTGTTTCCGTTTTAGCCCATGGCCCATAAGCGGTGCCATTTACATAAGCGTAGATTTGTCCGCCCGGACCTTCGGATGTTAATACAATATGACTCCATTGATCGACCGGAGTATAGGCACCAACAACCTGTTCAATTTCAGCATACCCATCCGCTCTGGACATCCCAAACTTAATATCTCCATTGCTTGTTCGGGAAATATAGTAGGCTCGGTTACTACCATCCCACCATTTATCGACCAAAAAACCAACATCACTGCTATTTGGATATATCCACAGTGAAATACTGATCGCATCGGTAATATTCAGGCTCGCACCATTGCCGCATCTTACATAATCATCGACACCATCAAAATCCAGGGCGTAATTCTCAAAATTAAGCCAGGCCGGATCGCTGCTGTCGGTGCCGGAGGTCGAGCCGAGTTGGCCGTCGTTGCCGTTGCCGCTGCTGTCGGCGGCCACTTGGCCGCTGCCTTCATTCATCGCCCAATACCCTTTGAGATTGGCATCGATAATAACCGGCCCTCCATTATACAGGTCCTGAACCTCCTGCGAAGTCAATGCCCGATCGTAAATAGCCACATCATCAATGATTCCATCAAAATACTGGTATTTTCCAATCACGGCATGATTGAACACACCAAAGGAAACCGGAGCATTATTTGTCGCGATTGTTTCCGTTTTAGCCCATGGCCCATAAGCGGTGCCATTTACATAAGCGTAGATTTGTCCGCCCGGACCTTCGGATGTTAATACAATATGACTCCATTGATCGACCGGAGTATAGGCACCAACAACCTGTTCAATTTCAGCATACCCATCCGCTCTGGACATCCCAAACTTAATATCTCCATTGCTTGTTCGGGAAATATAGTAGGCTCGGTTACTACCATCCCACCATTTATCGACCAAAAAACCAACATCACTGCTATTTGGATATATCCACAGTGAAATACTGATCGCATCGGTAATATTCAGGCTCGCACCATTGCCGCAATCGACATAGTCATTAACGCCGTCGAAATCCAGGGCACTCTCGGCCCATGCCCCGCCGCAAAGCAGCACGACCGCCAACGCCATCCATCCCCATTTTCGTTTTCTTTTCGCATTCATCATAAATCCCTTTCTAATTTTGTGGTTTCATCTCATTCAATTTTTATAATGACGATACTTCATCTGCCGCTCAAATCCATAATCGAAAAGCCTTTCATTGACCCATGCGGCTCGGCGAACTTCGCCCCGGCCCCCTGAACATCCTGCAGATAGTCAAATACCAGCAGTCCCTCCGAACTGCCGGCATATTCAATTTTCTCGATCAGGTCATTTTTCATATCGATCGTATAAACAATCTGCACATCCTTCTTTTGAAGCACAACTTGCATCTTGTGCCTTGTGTCTTCTGACGGTTTATCCGATGCAGCCTTAGCGAAGGCGGGCTGACTTATAAAGGGAATTTGCTTTGCGGCCGCATCGCGCCGGACTGTATCGATCGCATGCAGGCCCGCCCACGGCCGGGCAAAACCGCTAAAATCGCGATTCACCCAAACCTCGCCGCTGATCTTGAGCTTCATCCACGGCCGATGCGCGTGATACCGCGCATAGACAAACGGGATCTGCCCGTACCCTTGAACCGGCTCACCGTCAATCTGACCGGAAATGGTAAAATACGTCCAGCCGCGTTTGTGCATCGAATCACGCAAATCCGCAACGGTCACATGCGTCGGCCAGTCGTACTTGAAATAATCCTCCCCCAGCACATTCATATGCCGTGTAACCTGAATCGGCCGCCCATCCTCATCGCCGTGATGCTGTGTCACCAGCAACATGCTCGCATGGCTGCGATATCGATCCTGCGGCCACACCGGCAAACCGTCCATCTTCGCGATAAACCCCGCCATCGGCCCCGGATCCGTCGGCAATCGCCACACACTCAAATCCCCGTGCTGGTACCGCGCATTGGTGATCGTCACCGTATTTTCGCGCGAATCGTACGAATAATTCGCCTCGGCATTCTGCAGATACCGGCAACAGGACTGCCCACCTTGCGATCCAACATCCTTGATTCGCATCATAATCACATCGCTGTCTTGTGAGGGATAATAATACCAGTATTCCTGTTCACCGGCATCTGCGTTGATTGCCGAAATTGCTGCTGAAGCGGTCTCTCTACTCTCCCCGCCGGTTATCATTTCGTTTTGCTGCGGTCCGGTTGTCGCCACGGTCGTCGCAACCGCCAGCGCACCCGCCGCGGTCATCGAGACGATCGCGGTCTTGCTGACTGCCGCCGCCGCCACCGAGGCTGCCACCCCGACTTTCGCGGCCGTCGCTGCCGAAGCGGCCGTGATCTGGGCCGCCGCCGCCTTGCTCGGTGCCGTCATCTTGCCGAAAAACACCATCGCCATCAACAGCGAGCCTTTACCGAAACCGTTTCGGCTCAGGTGCTTTTTCATCTCCCGTTTGGCCCGGAAAAACAGCTTCCGCGCCGCGAACTCGCTGCGGCCGGTTATCTCGGCAATCTCGGCATACGCCATCTGATCATAGAACCGCATATTGATCACTTCGCGGTATTCGGGCTTGAGTTTGCGCATCGCCGCAAACACCGCATCCTTGAATTCATCATAGACCACGCTGGCAACGACTTCTTCGCGATCGGTATTCTCCGGCTCGGCAGAGATCTGCGAATCGGGCACCATTTTGCGGATGTTTTGCTTTCGATGATGCAGGCGAATCTTGTTCAGGGCGATCTTATACAGCCACGGCCACAACTGGCCGGCCTCTCGCAACTCACCCAATTTTTCCAGCATCGTCACAATACACTCCTGCACAATATCGTTCGACAGATCCTCATCCAGCGTATACCGAAACGCATATCGGTACAGACGGTCCCCGACCGCCTCAGCCAGACGATCCATAGATTTCCGATCGCTGTGCTGTGCCTGCTGCACGATCTCGATGGTCTTTGTATCTTTCTCCATTCCAACTATATTAAAAGATGCGCAGGACGCTGAAAAGGGACGCAGATTTTTCCCCCGCTTTGAAGATTTTCTAATATTTTACCAGAATCGGCCGAAAAATGCCAGTTTTAAGCTGATTTCGACGCTTTTGAGATGCAATTTTGGGGAAATTTTTTTCTCACAGCCGTTATTATCTGACGATGGCTAAATTATTTTTGCTCCTGCATCTTTTCAAATACATCGCTGAGGCTTGCCGCAAACGGCCCCGGCTTTTCCATCTTCAGCGAGACCAACGCGGCCGCGAATTTCACTGCATCCTCGACTGAATGGTTTACCCGCCATGCCAGATAAGCCCCGAACGTCGTATCGCCGCGACCGGTGCGGCCGCGCGTGCCGCGGTTCGTGAACTTCGCGAAATAGGTTTCATTCCCAATCCGCGCGAGTACCCCGTCGTTTCGTGTCACCACCACCTCCGCACAGCCCCAGCTCTGCACAATCGCCGATGCTTTATCCAGATCATCCGTTCCGGTCAGCAGCCGGGCCTCCAGCACGTCCATTTTCACTTTATCCAAATGCGGCATGATCGTTTGCTTATCGGGATCGTCGCCGAAGCTGATCTGGCCGATCTTGGGATCGTTTCGCCGCACGAAACTCTGCATATCCGCCGACAGTGAATAGCCGCGGTCCCTCATGGCCGCAATGAACGCGGGCGTAAATTCGTGATCGTTACACCCGGCCAGGTGCACCGCCCTGCATTGCAGTTCGGGGATCATCGTTTCTTCGAACACGCCCGCATAATCGAGCGTTACGATCCGACGCTCGTCCATATGTCCGCTGGGATGGCTGACCTCGACGCGGGTCGTCGCCTCCGAATCGATCGTATAAAGATCGATCCCGCAGTCCGTGAGAAACGCGATATCGCCCCGGTCCTGCGGCGAGCACATCAACACCGCGGCCACCCGCTGGCCCGCCTTGGCCGCCGCAACCGCACCGTAGATCGCCGCCCCGCCCACATTAACACTGCGTTGACCGTCCGACTGGATCACCTCGTCATAACACACGTGCCCGATGAAGACAATATCATATTCCTGATCACTTATTTTCATCATTAAACCGTTACTCCATATGCCTGGATAAGTTAAACCACACATTAGCACGGATGGGCACCAATTTCAACCGCGAATCGCACCGGAGGATGGGCAATTTATCCCTTAAGGACTTATTGCCCATGCGGAAAACCAATCTCGAGCCACGAATTCGTCATTTCGAGCCTGCCGAGAAATCTATTCAAAATAGTCATGAGCGAAGTGAATCCCGCAGTTTTGACTTTTAACCTTTGAATTTTCAGCTTCGTTACTAGGGTAGCCCTTCAGGTCCACATGTTTCGAGTCCCGAATCCCAAACCACGAAGAACAAAAATTGCCACGAATAGCGATTGCATTGGCACTTGAACCGCAAAATCCGGATACTATCGTATATGCTTTTTTTGCGATGTCAATCGGTAATGCCACCTGCGTATATCCAATAAAAAAACCACCCATAAAAAGGTGGTTTTTTTATTGAAAAGCGAGGCCGAAGGGACTCGAACCCTCAGCCTTCGGATCGACAGTCCGAT
>CAZFDE010000109.1:0-7579 GCA_964517795.1 uncultured Pirellulales bacterium
TTCACTTGTCAAAGAGCTATTTCCGCCAAAGGCGGGTTTATCGTACCATCTCCTAATAATCGATTCCTTTTCTGGCCCCGCTGCCGTTAGCATAGGGGTGTTTGATACATTTGCATTCGGTGACCAGGTCCGCCAGTTCAGTCAGTTCCGTGGGAGCATCGCGGCCGGTCATAATGATATCGACATTGGGATTGCGTTCATCAATAAGCTTTCGTATCTGATCGATATCCGCCAGGCCTTTGGCCAGGCAAAAGACGATCTCGTCAAGGATGATCGTGCCGTATGTTTTGTCCCGTGCGGTCGCGGTCAGCGATTCGAGCGTATCGCGGATGGCATATCGTGTTTTTTCAACCATTGCAGGGTCTTGGAGCGATGTGGCCATATTCCATGGGATATCGAGCTGTTTGAGTGTGATCGGCAGCGGAGTATTCATCAGGGCCTGCTGCTCGCCGGTCAGAATGTCGGGGGGTTTGAGGAACTGAAAGATGAGGATTTTTTTGCCCCAGCCAGCCGCCCGAAGGGCCAGGCCCAGCGCTGCGGTGGTTTTGCCTTTGCCGCGACCGGTATAAATGTGAATCTGTCCTTTCATGGTCATTTGATTATATTAAAGGAAATAACCGCTTTGCTGAAAAGAAAAAAATGGTAACAAAACCGCAATGGCAATACGATGAAATGAATTGATAGGGCGGCAAACGTGCCGAATACCTCAAATTTTCGCGGTCAACTGATGCGGGTCAGGGAATCGTGGTTGCCGGCGAGGAAATCGCGGATGTTCTGCAGGCATCGTTGAGCCATGCGGTTGCACGATTCGACTGTGCTGGATCCGATATGGGGAGTCAGGACGACCGAGTCGAGTGTTCGCAGATCCTTTTCGGGGTCAACGGGCTGATAGGGTTCGTGTTCGAAGACATCCAGGCCGGCGCCGGCGATTTGATTAGTGTTCAGGGCATCGAAGAGGGCGTTTTCATCGACGATGCTGCCGCGGGCGGTGTTGATCAGCAGGGCCGGTGGTTTCATCCGTTTGAACTGATCGGCATTGATAAAGTGACGGGTATGTTCGTTGGCGGGCAGGTGGATGCTGACGATATCGGCGGCCTGTAAGATCGCGTCGGGATCGGTGGTATAGGCCGAGATGCCGTATTTTTGTTTCAGTCCCGCCAGGTCCGTGCCGAAGTGGGACTGGAACTTATCTTCAGCGATGATATCGGCGGCGTGCACCTGCATATTGAATCCGAATGAGGCGATCTGGGCGGTGCGGCGGCCGATCGGGCCGAATCCGATGATGCCGAGTATCTTGCCCGCCAGTTCGCTGCCGACTGTCGGGGCGAATTGGCCGCGGGTCATATTCAAATGGGATGTGCAGATGTTGCGCACCAAAGCGCCCATCAGCCAAACGGCGTGTTCGGCGACACTTTTTTCGAGTACGCCGGGGGTATTAGTCAGGATGATGTTGTGCTGTTTGATGAGCTGCTTGTCGATGCCGTCGTGGCCGACACCGAAGCGGGCGATGATGGCCGGGTCGGCAGCGGATGCTTGATCGAGCGCTTCGTAGAGCGGGCCGATGTATTTGGCTACGCCCAGGATCACAGCACGGCAGTTATGTTCGGTGACGGCTTGGGCTAGTGAGATTTCGTCTGATGGGGCAAAGTGGACTTCGATATCTTCGGCCTGATCGAAAAGCAATTGAGCTTTGACGTATTCGGGTTCGGTTACCAGGATTACGGGCTTGGTCATTGTGTTTTTTCCTTTTTGTCTTTAGGCAGCAGGGTTCGGCAGCCGTCCATGATAAAGTTGGTGTCCAGTCCGCAGGCGATGAATCGATAGCCGGCGTCGCGGCGGGCGCGGACCTGCGCGGGGTCGGTGGGGACGATATGCAGGCCGGGCGGGACATTGTGTTTTTGGCAGGCCTCTAAGATGCGTTGCTGGGCGTCTTTGACTTTAGGGTCATCGATTTGGCCGGCAATGCCCATCGAGGCGGACAGGTCGTAGGGGCCGATCAGTGTGCCGTCAATGCCGGGCACCGAAAGGATGGCATCGATGTTTTTTACCGCTTCGATGTGTTCGATCATCACAATGACGATGACGTTATCGTTGTGAGATTGGTAATAATCGTGGAACCGGCGGCCGAAATCGGTTGCGCGGCATAGTGACGCGCCGCGGTGGCCGTCGGGGGGGAATTTGGCGATCCCGACTGCCTGCTGCGCGGTTTCGGCGGTATTGATATTGGGTACGATCACGCCGTTGGCGCCGGCATCGAGAACGCGCTTGGCCAGATCGGCATCGGTGGAGCCCAGTCGTACCAGTAGATCCACATTCGTGCCTTTGACGGCCAGGGCGATCTGGTGGAATGCGTTCAGGTCAGTGGAGGTATGTTCCATATCGACGCAGATCCAGTCGAACCCTTCGCCTGTCATCAGTTCGGCGACGGTCGGGTGACCGATCATCATCCAGCCGCCGTAAACGGGTTGGCCGTTTTTCAGTTTTTGTTTGGTTTGTCCCATGGTTTTGCCTTTCATATGTTGATGTATTTCTGCCATAGTTTTTGTGCCTCATCGGGACCGGATACGACGGTCATCACGGCCAGGCCGCCCGCGGGCAGGTCTGCGAAGATATAGTCCAGATCGTCTTCGGTCAAGTGTCCCCAGATCAGCAGCGGTTTGTGCTGAAGGATTTTGGTATGCCATTGGTTGAGTCGGCGGGCGGATTTGCCGCCTTCATCGATGTGCAGTTCGATTGCTGTCATGTCCATTTGGACGAGGGCATCGACGGGGATAAAGCCGGTCGGGTGCAGGTGGATGATGCAGTGCTCGAGGGTGTCGGCGATTTTCGCATCGCAGGGACGAATGAACTGATCATACAGCGGCGGCGAGAGCAGGGCGGAGGCGTCTTCCTGGTGCCAGACGGTGCCGGTGGGCGCCCACATGTGATAATAGAACGAGCCGACGCCGCCGTGAAAGTGCGGGATGCGGTCGATCTGGAATTTAGCCATGGCCAGCCAGAACTCGGTGAGGCGGCCGCAGACGCTGCGGACTTCATCCGCTTTTTCCATCATGGCGAAGACGAACGTGTCCCCGCCGTAGAGCAGCGACAGTAAATCCGCAATTCCGCGCATTCGTGTGGTGCCGATCGGCCATTGCCCGGCGCTTGCCTGTGAAAGGGCGGTCAGGAATTCGTCCATTTTTTTGAGCCAGGGTGAATCGCGATCAAAGTCCGGCAGGCCATCGGGCAGTGACAGATTTTTGGGTTTTTCAGCGTGGATCGAGCCGGTTTCATGATCGGCGATAATCGGGCAGCCCAGCGCCGCCTCGACCCAGGGGATGCCCCAGAAGGCGGATGCGGACCATAGAAAATCGCCGCCGCAGGCCTCGTGCTTTTGGTAGAGGGTGATCGAGTCACTCACGTAGTCTTCGACAATGAAATCGTCCGGCCGCAAGGGGCGATCTTCGGGCAGGGTGCGGCTGCAGGGATAGCGGTGCAGAGGGTATTCGCTTTCGACAAAAAAGCCGAAGGCGGGCCGCCGGTTTTTCCGAACGTAGAACTGCTTAAATAATTCGACGCGTTGTTCGACTGTGAATTTCATTCGTTAGGTTGCCTTTCTTTGAAACAGGTTTTCCAGTTTTTGGGTGTTGAGCCGATTTCGCTTCGAGCGTCGAAATAGGCGATCAGGTTTTCCATGGCGATATTGCCATGTAAGCCGCCGCAGCTTGAGATCGCAAAGCCGGGATGATTTTCACATTTCTGATCTACCGCCAGCACCATTTGTCGGATTTCATCGGGTGTGCCGGTGGTGAGTTTGGCTGTGTCGATGCCGCCGATGACGAATTGGCCGGGTTGACCAAAATGCTCCAGGACCGTATCCAGCGGTGTGGCGGGATTTTCGCACATGATGCCGACGAATCCGATATCGACCAGTTTGCCCAAAAAAGCGGACATATTGCCGTCGGCGACCAGGACCACCTTTTTGTTATATTCTGCTGCGGCCGCGATGATCGGGTCGTAATGGGGCAGAATATAGTCATCGTACCACGCGGGCGGAAAGACTAGGCCGTTGGCGTCGGCCAAATCGTCATGGACAAAGACCAAGGGATTGTCGGTGCTTTGGGCGATCCGGCGAACGATGGTCTCTGATTTTTTCGCAAGCGGTGCGATGAAATGATCGTGAAAGCGGTCAGGGTCCTGGATAGCGGCCAGCATAAAGTTTTCCCAGCCGAGCATTTCGACCGCCCACATAAACACCGTGGTGTAGAGCATGGGGTAATAGAGCCCGACATTGCCAAGTTGCATTTGTCGCTGTTGAATATCATCCGGGCTGCAGGGGTGCGGGACCGGTGTGATCAGTTCCTCGTAGCTCAGGGCCGCTGCATCGAGGTCCCATACCTGATCGGGGTTTTCGCAGAGGAAACGATGCCGATAGGCCGTATCATAGACACCGAGCTCACTGAACGCATAATCGTTTTTGTGTTTTTGCTGCTGCGGTGTTAACTCGGTTTGTGTCGTATTTTTTTTAGGGACGCGATTGATCAGGTCAATGCCGAGTGCTTCATAGGCTCGCAGAAAGGCGGCAGGGGTATCGCGATCGATATCGATGCCGCTGACCATCTCGATCAATTCGCGGTGGTTGAGCGTTTCCTTGCTGATGCGTTTATGGCAGGGCTTGCCTTGTGCCCAGTTGAGGATATCCTGTTTCATATTCGTGTCCTTGCCGTGTCGTACATCGCGATTATGTTTTCGATGGGGATATCGGTATCGAGGATCTGGCTGGGGGCGAAGATATAGCCGCCGCCGCTGCCGAGGATATCGATCGTTTCGATGCAATGGGTACGAATCTGATCGGGGGCTGCATTGGGCAGGACTTGCTGGGTGTCGATCGCCCCATGGAAAACGATCTGCTTGGCGAACCGGTTTTTCAGGTCGGCCGGATTCATCCCCTCGGCGGTGACCTGTATGGGGTCGAGGATCTCGACGCCCGCTTCGATCAGCAGCGGGATGATCTCGGTGATCGCGCCGCAGGAATGCATCATGACGTGGATGCCGTGAGAATGGGCCAGATCGCAGAGGCGGCGAATATTGGGCAAAAAGAATTCACGGAACATGTCGATGCTGAACAGCAGGCCGGTTTGGGTGCCGAAATCGTTGCCCAAGAACCAGATATCGATTTTTCCTTTGAGTTCAGTGAAGACTTTGTCATTGATCTGAAGGTAAAAGTCGGTCATTCGATCGACGAGTGTTTTGACCAGTTGCGGCTTCATGGCGATATTCAAGAGAAAATTCTCGAATCCCAGCATCCGATAGCAATCGCCGAGGATACCCGACCAGTAGCCGCCGACGATGACGCGGTCTTTGTGTTGTTCGCATTCGCCGTGGAACGGCTCAAAATCGAACCAATCCGGTTTGGGCCAGGAATAGTTGAGAATATCCTGTTCGGTCTGTGCGTTTTGCAAGGGGCCGCAGATCGATCGATCGACCGCGAATTTAGTATTATAGACGCCGCGCTGCCAGCGAATGCCGAACGGGCATGTTCGTTCGGTATCGGACATATCTAATTTGGGACCTTTGTAGATCGGCAGGCAGCTTTCGTTTTGAGAAATATCGCGGCAGGACAGATAGTAAAAATCACAGCCCAGTGTATCGAGCAACTCGGTCTCGGTATCGATTTTGTAATGGGCCATCAGATCTTCGGTGACCTTGGGATGGGCCAGGTAATCGACGGCAGGCCGGTCCGGTTGGCGAAACGTCATAACAGATTGGAAACGATCGCGGCTGTTCATCATTTCTTCGGACTGAGTCCGGCGCGGTAATTGCCGATGGCCTCGGAGGTCATCAAATGGCGGTTGTAGATACGAACGGCGCGGACGGCATCGCGCTTGATCATCAAAGTGTCATCGCCGCTGACATCTTCGATCTCATGGGCGCGGAGCTGATGAGCGGGGGTGTGCTCATAGTAATGGTCGCTACTGTTCATGCGAATGGCTTTGCTCATCCGGAAATGACCCCAACCATAGGGTCGTTCATCGCTTTGGCCGCCGTTGCAGAGGACGCCATCGACGATGACCGAGACGATTTTCGGGCCGCCGTCCACCACAAACACAACATGGTGCAGTTTGCCCGGTTCGAGCATGCCCGGGTCGCAGGTCCAGTCGAATGTGCTTGTCCCGTCGCCGAAATCAATGCGAATCGTTTCCTTGGTTGTGATACGAACGATAATCCCCTTGCCTTGGTCATTAACCGAGGTCAGCAATACCTGGCGGTTGAGATGTGTTTTGAACCACAGTTCGATCGTAAAGCTTTTGCCGTCGGCCAGATTCGGCAGCCGGGGCATCGATTCGCGGTGAAAATAGGCCTTTTGATTTTCGTTGATTTGCTGGGGCGTTACCTCCAGTACTAATCCGTCGCGTTCGACTTCACTGGCTGTATGCTGAGCGAATAACTTATTCATAAAGGAAACAGGCACTTGTATAATACGGGCCTCGGATTTCTGGGTCGATGAGATGAAATATCGGCCGTCATCCTCGAGCAGATCGGGATAGCTGCAGCCCTGCAGCGGATGCGGGCAATAACAGAGAATTTCCGGCTGGGACCAGTGCATTTTGCCGTCAACGAGTCGGCCAGCGGCGAGCCAGGCGACATTACGGCTGCCCAGATCGATCTGGTGATTGAATCCTTTGAGTCCGTTATTGTGAAACCAGAAGAGATAGCGACCATTTGATGCTTTCCATAATTTGGGACAGGCCCGAGGCGTTCGCATGATTTTTCCGCCGGGGGTATAGCTCATGGCTTCGGGGGTCGTCCAGCTTCGGCCGCCATCGAAACTGTAGGTATGGACGGGATGGCCCATGGTTGTTCGATAAACGCAATAGAGCGAATCGTCGCCGGTCGGGACCATGTTGAATTCGGTTTGGACCGAGCCGAATTTTTCATTGCGGATACCCTTGCCGCTTTTGGGATAGAGCTTCCATTCGATCTTGTCGGGGTCGGATTCGGTGAGCAGATTATCCGATCGATAGAGCCAGCCCTCGCCGTTTTCGAGCATGTATGCGCCGAGTCGGGTAAAGGCAAATACGACCGCACCATCCTCAGTAACTTTGGGCTTATCGATGCCCCAGAAAATCTGGATTTTGCCATCCCATTGATTGGTCCGATCAACCGCGGCTACCGGCATGGGAAGTCGATAGCGTTTGGACCAGGTTCGTCCGTGGTCGTCGGAATACTTATAGCAGTACCAGCCGAGCATGTCCGCACGATAGTGGGCTCGGCCGTCCGGCATCGCATAATTCGGATCACCGTGGCCGACGTTATCACCGTTATAGTCGTAAAATGCATAAACGCGGCCGTCGGGGGTTACCAGCGGGACGACCCATGAGGCCTCCGGGCCGTCGGCGGGCTCGATATCGATCAGCGGTGACCATGTTTTGCCCATATCAGAGCTGATGGTGGCGACGACATGCTGGCCGAGATCGCCCTCATTGCCTTTGCCGGTTGTCAGGGTGCATAACCAGTTGCCGTCCTTGGTTTTCACGAGGTAGGGCTGGTCGGAATAATTCTCATCGGGAATAAGATGCCCGGTCGAGAAATCCCGCCA
>CAZFDE010000110.1:0-7301 GCA_964517795.1 uncultured Pirellulales bacterium
ATGTTCGAAAAACGTATAAAAATCTTTATTGCGATCCTCGGATCGATTTTTCTGATTTGTATTCTGCGCTTGGCTCAGATGCAGACGGGCGACTCCGCAGCGGTCGAGCAGCAGATTGAGCAGCTTAAACTTCAGCGGGGATCGCGTCGCCAGTTAAAGACGGTCCGCGGCCGGATTCTCGATCGCAGCGGAAACATTCTGGCGGCCGACGAACCGTTGTTTCAACTGTGTATTCATTATGATCTGGCTGTATTTGCGGATACGCGATTCGATGTATTTGCCGATGAGAAGACACTGCGCGAGAAACGAGAGATACTCGACCGTGTGATCCATACCTGTGCGCAATTTGCCGATACCGATCCCGCTGCAATTCAAGAGAAGATCGATCGAATCAATGACATGATCTACAATCGGCGGTTGTTCAGCGCCTGGCGGCGGCGTTGCCGGGAATCGGCGGTCCTCGATCAGTATGAATCGGTCATCAGTATTCCGCTCAGCGTTGCTAAAGCGGATTTCGAGCAGCATGTTGCTGATGCGGCGAAGCGGTTGGCGTTGATCGAACAGATCGATCTGGCGGAGATGAACCGATACTGGCCGTTGGTGGAATTTGCCAATGAGGACCAGATATTTATTGCGGAAAAAGAATTTATGGGCACCGACGGGGTTAGCATTCTTCCCAGGAATAAGCGCGTTTATCCCTACGGCGCTGTTGCCTCGCAGACGATCGGCTGGGTCGGACCGGCTACCCAGCCCCAGGACATTGCATTATTTAAGGACGATCCGTATGCCCGTTACCTGGAAAAGGAACTCTGCGGGCGAGAGGACGGTGTGGAATATGTCTGTGAAAGTATGTTGCGGGGCCGCCGTGGCGAGCATGTCTTTGACATCGATGACAAACTGGTCAGTGTTAAGGGGACGGAGTTCGGAGAGGATGTAACCTTGACGATCGATGTCGAACTGCAGCAGCGCATCGAACAGTATTTGCAGGATCCCGGCTATAATCCGGATTTTTTCGATGCCCCGATCTCGGTGGTGCTGATCGATGCGGTATCGTGCGATATTCTTGCGTTGGTCAGTTTGCCGGATTATGATCTCAATCGCGTTCGGTATGATTATAGTGAACTTGTGCAGGATCCATGTCGCCCGTTGGTCAATCGTACGGTGAACCGATTATATCCGCCCGGCTCGGTGGTCAAACCACTGGTTCTGATCACGGGGCTGGAGGAAAATAAAATCGATCCCAACGATGTGATCGAATGTCCCGCCAGGTCGGCACCCGAAGACTGGCCGAATTGCTGGATTTGGAACCAGTTTAAAGTAGGGCATAGTTCGTCCTGGGCGAACAATGCCCGCAACGCCATCAAGGGCAGTTGCAACATTTATTTTTCCCGACTGGCCTATCGGATCAGGCCGCCGATTTTTCAGCAATGGTTAAAGTCATTTGGGTATGGCCAAATCTGGCTTGAACCGCCGAGGACGGTGGTCGAAGAAGGGATCGACCGCAATTTTCGCCAGGCCAAAGGAGTGATCCGGAGTGCGAATGAGAAGGGAACGATCGAACAATGGGAGCTTCGGCTCTTCGGCATCGGCCAGGGCAACATGAGGGTCAATCCCTTGCAGGTGGCCAATGCCATGGCGGCTCTGGCTCGAAATGGATTGCTGTGTCCGCCGAAATTATTTGTCGAAAAACAAAAAGATGACAGCTATGATTCGGTCTATCTGAATCTTTCGGCCCGGACATTGAAAACGGTTCGGGATGGGATGCATGCAGTGGTCAGCGAGCCGGGCGGTACGGCCTATAAAGGGGCATTCGAATATTCTGCGCTGGGGGACCATGGAGTTATGGTATTTGGTAAGACCGGTTCGACTCAAAATCCGGCGAATGCGTGGTTCGGGGGCTGGGCCGAAGATAGCCAGGGCCGCAGTATCGCGATCGCACTGGTGGTTGAAGGGGGACTGCACGGATCGAGCGATGCGGCGCCGTTTGCGCGCGATATTTTGCAATTCTGTGTGGATGCGGGGTATCTTGGGCGATGAATTATTGGAGCCGAGCTGCGAATTGATTTTTTTCAAAATAGGTTAGGGTTTTCTCGATAATTTGTTTGGCGACCGGTGAGGCGACAGCACCGCCGGTATGGCCTTTGCCCAGTCGGCGGTTCGGGCGGCGTATGGAAACCAAAACCACGATTTTTGGATCTTCAGCAGGAGCCCCGCAGACGAATGAGGCAATGGTATCTTCGGAGTAGCCTTTTTTGTTTTCAAATGTAAGGTCGGCTGTACCGGTTTTGCCGAATACTTGCCATTTGTCGAGTTTGGCCCGCCAGCCGGTCCCGCCTTTTTTCTTTTCGTTAATCACCCCGACCATCGGATTGGTCGCCACCCATTTTGCAACTTCGGGCTTGACGACAAAGCCGACCGGCGGCAAGGGATCGTTGCGATGGACGAGGTTACCTTCGTTATCCACTACGGCCTGGACTATATAAGGGCGGATCATGTGACCACCGTTGGCCAGGATGCAATAGGCCTGGACGATCTGAAGACCGGTGACTGTCATTTCGTGTCCGAAAGGCACGCGGGTTACACTGTATCCGGTCCATTTGTTCAGCGGATAGATCATGCCCGGTGCTTCGCCTTTCAGGTCGATCCCGGTTGGTCTGCCGAAGCCAAACCGTTTTAATCCGTCATAAAGCCTTTTTCGCTCGAGCTTCTGGCCAATCTTGGCCATGCCGATGTTACTCGATTTGATGATGATCTCGCGAATTTTGAGGTGCCCGTATTTATGATAATCGTATTCGTGAATGCTGCCGAACCCTTTACCGTGATAATGGCCGTCTTCGCAGAAAATCACTTCATCTTTTTGGATGACACCGGCATCCAGTGCGATCGCGACCACCAGCGGTTTGATAATACTGCCCGGTTCGAACTGATCGGTCAGGGCGCGATTTCGCATCCAGTTCGGATCGGTCTCAAAAAAACGCTGCGGATGGTAATCCGGCAGGGAAACCATGGCCAAAATCGCTCCGGTTTTTGGTTCGGCGACAATAGCCATCGCCGATTCGGCCTGAAATTCCGTGTATCGTTGATATAAAGCATCATGCACAAATTGCTGAATGGTTGAATCGATGGTCAACACAATGCCGTTGCCATCCACCAGCGGCTGCTGCTGTTGTACAAACCGGATTGGACGCCGCTGGGGATCGGCGATAAATGTGTGGCGGCCGGGCTGGCCGGTCAAATAGCGGTTATAATATAATTCTACGCCTTCCAATCCGCGATTATCGAGACTGGTAAAACCCACGACATGGCAGGCCAGTTCGCCCATCGGATAGTATCTTTGAAAATCACTTTGAATCCCGATGCCGGCAATTTTTCGAGCCAGTTGACATGTGTTGGGTTCGGCTTGTGTGAGAATTTTGGCAAATCCGGGATTTTTGCTTTCGGTGATGGTTTGACATACCTCGTGGGCCGGCAAATGAACGACCGATGCCAGTTTGATCGCGGTTTCCTTGGGATCTTTGATCCGTCGCGGTTCGGCGAAGATCGTTTGGACCTTATTGCTGGCGGCCAGGACGCGGCCCCGACGGTCCAAGATGACACCGCGCTGGCAGGGCTGAGACATCCAGCCGTGCTGTTGACGACTGGAGATGTCATGGTAATGATCGTATCGAAAATATTGCAGATAGAGACACCGTCCGATGAGCACGATAAATAAGCTCATGACGGTTAAGAGAAAAATCACTGCTAAACGAATAGTTTTCATTTTTCATCAACCCATGAATGTGTTAAACGATTCAGAGTATATTCCTATTTTTCCGTTTTTTCAATTTTCTGGTATATCGAAGCAGGATTAATTAGCTGTTCTAATCGCAATTGTTTTTGACCCAGTTGCTGTTTAAGCCGATTGATCTGTGCCTGTGTTTTGTAAATTTCATAAACCGTACGGTTTTGGGCGTTACGCAAATAAACAGTACAGATCAAAACGGCGGTGATCGAAAAAACGATAAAGATCAGGCGTATCTTTGCATCAGCCATAATAACAAAATCAGTTCGATCATTTGGCCGGCAGCTTCAGTCGCATTCCGACAAACAATGAATCTTCATCGGAAAGCCGGTTCGCATTAAGTTTGGCGATTTCGGGGAAACGATTGCCATTGCCCAGTTGTTTTTCGGCGATCTTCCACAAGCTGTCACCTTCTTGAACCACGTAGATCCGCGTGCTGGAGGAGTGATTCGAGTCAGATTTAGGCTGGCCGATCGATGCGACCTTTTCAAACAAACCGGACGAATCCGAACTGCTGTCCGCGGAGTGCGGCAGCGGCGGGATCACCAGTTTTTGACCGACGTAAATATCGTCAATGCTGTGGAGCTGTTTTCGATTGACCTGAAAAATCCGTTTGATGTTGATGCGGCGGTTGCCTTCTTGCGGTCCATAAAATTTCTTGGCGATCGAGGCCAAACTGTCACCGGACTGGACGGTATAGTATTTCGGCAGTTTTGTTCGCGGTTTAGGTTCGGGTTGTACGGTGATCACCCGATTTTCAGATACGGGCTCTTCGACCAAAACGACAGGGGCTTGCGGTTCTGTTTGCAACGCGGCTACCGGTGACACGGCCGGTGTTTGGGCCGGCTCAGCAGTTACGAGCGGACCGGGCCGGTTGGTTTGGACAGCGGTTGGAAGCTGCGCCTGATAACGTATCCCGTGAATATCGGAAGGATTTGTTTGCATGGCGGGTGTTTGCGATTTCGGTTGCGGCACCGGCTGAGAGATCACCTTGCGCGTTGCATCCCGCTGAGATTTCCCGATACCCAGATCACGGCTGCCCGAGCTGACCATCGTAGTCGTCAGTTCGTTATTATCATGTTTCGTGAAATTAGGCAGGCCGTTGATGATAAAGGCGATGATAAAAATAAACACCAATCCCAACAATAATCCAATCTTTGCATCCGATGTCATCTTTTGTACTCCATTACTCTGTGTCGTTTTATATTCTTTCTGCAATCCTCAGTTTCGCGCTGCGTGCCCTCGGATTAGCCTTTTTTTCTTCTTGATCTGCTGTCAACGGCTTTTTCGTCAGCACACGGTAAATCTGTTTTTTTTCGTTATTTTTCAGATTCCACTTAACCAGCCTGTCTTCGAGACTGTGAAAGCTGATCAATGCAATCCGGCCGCCGGTTTTCAATAGCTTTGGTGCATCTTCAAGCAACCTTTCGATGTTGTCCAATTCACGGTTGACTGCGATTCGCAGTGCCTGAAATGTCCGGGTGGCCGGATGAATCCGCCGCGACGTTTTTTTGCCCGGCCGATGCAACGCCCTGGCCACAACGGTCGCCAACTGACCGGTTGTCGAGATACGCTCTTTTCGGCGTTCGGCCACAATGTATCGGGCAATGCGACGCGAGGCCCGGTCCTGTCCGTATTCATAGATCATGTCGGCAAGCTGCTTTTCGCTGTAACTATTGATTATATCGGCGGCTGTGGTCGTTAATCTTTGGTCAATTCTCATATCCAAGGGCATATCTTTGGAAAAACTTAGTCCATATCGGTCATCAGCAATCTGTGCCGAGCACATGCCGAAATCGGCGAGGATAAAATCCACTCTCTCGATGCGCTGTTTTTGAAGTACGGCCGCTATATTTGCGAAATTCTCCCTGACCAGAACGACCTGGCAGGGAACTTCGGATAATTTCAAGTGGGCCCGTTGGATCGATTTTTCGTCAAGGTCAAGCCCCACGATCTTAGCCTTCGGGCCCAGTTGCCGCCCGAACAGAACACTGTGACCTCCGTGTCCGACAGTCGCATCGACCATGATCCCATCCGGTGGGATCTGTATCTGCTCGGATAATACCTTTGCTAATACGGGTACATGTTCGACGTTTCCAGGTTCCACGGTTTTGCCGTTAACAGTGGACCAGCCGCCTCACATTATTTTTCAGTTTTTTGACGTCGGGTGAAAAGCTCACATCCGCAAACATCATTGATTGGGATTTGAGCCGGGCGAGACGGTCTTTGAGAACCATCATCGCCTCGAGCGTGCCCTCATCCGGCGTTTTTTTTCCGTTCAAAACATCTGCAACCGCTTTAATATGTTCGTCCATATCCCAAAACCTCCATGTAAGGGTTAATCTTGCGGGTCCTGGTTGCCCAGGGCATACTGACGGGCGACCGTCATCTGTTTTTGGTACTGGGCCATGTGGTCGCCGACAAATTGCTCCCATGCCCCGGTATTCCACAATTCGATGTGATCGCGTACGCCCACCAGCGTTACATTATCCATTAAACCTGCGCGTTTACGCAGTTTTTCAGTTAAAAGCAGCCTTCCCTGGCTGTCTAACTCGACTTTCGAAGCCAATGCGAAACTCATTCGCTCGAACATGACGGCCTCATCCGGTGCGACGTTGGCCGGTGTTACGGCCGCGGCCAACTGCTCGAAGTATCGCTCCGGATAAAGGCATAAAATGCCATTGGCCCCGAGGACGAGATAGAAATTGCTTCCATGCTTGTCCGCATCGATCTGACTGCGGAGCTTATTGGAGATCAGCACGCGATTCTTCGAATCAATGACGTGCTCGAATTCACCTGTTAATAAAAGCATGGCATACCTTCCACTTAGCTTTTGCTTATAGGGAATTATCCCCACTTTGCACCACTTCGTCAACAAGTATTTCCCTTTTTTTCAATAATTTTGAAAAATTTTCTTATCGGACGGTTTACAATCAGGCTTTAGATGCTCTTGATGTCAGGAAAAAGCCGCAATTTATATATTTGCTGCGATGAATTTTCACAGGCTTTTGTAATTTTTGGGGATTCCGATGAATTATTTTATAGGACCTTAAGCTTCAGTTTTTTACTGATGGATTGGCACGGTGATGGTTGACAGGCATGACCAGCGTACTTTTTGCGATATTGGATTGGCTGGTCCGAAAGTAGAAAGCATTTGTTGACCCTTGTTCATATCGGCCGGCCGCTTCGAGATACATGCTAAGTACCGATTCAAAAGCATAGAAGAAAAAACATAAAAGCTTTGTTTTAAAAATATCCGTCGGTTTATCATTTAATCTATACTGTGTAAAAAAGTTTCAATGATCTGTCTTCAGGCATTTATTGAACTGCTCATTATACGAAATGAATTGGGGTCAGTTCAGTTTCTCGGAGCGGAATGAAAAAACAAGGCGAATTTAAGGGATCATCGAAACCAAATCATTTTTAAGTGATTCGTCTTCAAATGATAATGAATCGGATTCCAGATCCATATCGAGCAATTGGTCTAATTCGCTGAGGATATCGTTGACATCATAGAGTT
>CAZFDE010000111.1:0-6817 GCA_964517795.1 uncultured Pirellulales bacterium
GCTGCTGATGGGACTTGAACCCATGACCTCGTCCTTACCAAGGACGCGCTCTACCACTGAGCTACAGCAGCATTCGAGCGATACGACTCGCCCGTCCAAAACGACCCAAAAATCCCGGCCGTCAAGCCTAATGTAAACAGTCCCCCCGCGTTCTTACACCGCGAAAGAACAAATTTCAGCACTAATAATTAAGTTTTACTATTCTTAAACCCAGATGAGACCCAGTAGTGTAAAGAAATTTGAAAACGGTTGCAAAGGGATTTTTTTGAAAAATTTGAAAAATATTAAAATTTTTTTATTTTTTCAGATCGCCACGCCTGCAAAGAGCATCACCGCCCCGATCACCGCACTGACAAAAAAAGTCCGGCTGTACTGCTCGTAACGCTTCAACCCCGGATGTGAATCCTCGAGTTCATAATAATAATCATCCAGGTCGTCATCATAGAGCTTACGCATCGCAATTTTGACGTAAATATAGCCCCCTATTGAAATTAAGAATATCGGACCCCCGAACAAAACCAGAATCATTTTTATGGTCGCCATAGGCTAATAATATAGATTCAAAGGCTTCCCGAGGCAATAATCTCTTGAGTTTTATGCAACAATACACTAAAAATTATTCAGAATACGCTGGCGATTTCTTGTAAACCCATTTATAGGAATAAGTTATGAAAATAGCGATCGACGCCGTTTTATTGCCGGATGATCCGGTTAGGGATTTAGCGCTGCAATTGAACCAGAAACTGATTTATAACTTCAATTCAGAAATACAGTTACATCAAGATCACTGCCAACCGCATATATCCCTCGCGATGGGCGTGATCGAGGATAACCAGATCGAAGCGATCAAGTCAGAATTAAAATCCACTCAGCCCCTGATTCCTGAAAAACTGGCCGTTTCCGGCATAAAAGTCAATATCAATGCTAAAAATGAGCCTGTTTCATCTCTTGAGATTGAAAAAACACCTTCTCTCGAATCCCTGCACCGCCGGATCATGAAAAAAATCAAACCGTTTCTCTGCGGCCCGGCCAGGCCCCAAATGTTCTTTGGCCATGAACCGATCGCCGAAACCTCATTAGATTGGGTCACAAGCTATTCCAAAAAAAGTGCTTACGATAATTTCTGGCCTCATATCACCCTTGGATACGGCCGGCTTGATGAGTGTGATATAAACTTTCCGCTCGAATTTACCCCCAAGACCTTGGCCCTGTGCCAACTCGGCAACCACTGTACCTGCCGAAAAATCCTGCTTCAATTCGAATAACGTCTCAACAATTTGGTCATCTGCGATTCGTTTTCGATAATTGATTGCGTCAACTGCATCTGATTACGCGTACGTTCAAGGTTATGCCGGGGGTGCTTGATTCTATAATAAGGATCGCCTTGTAGAAAATCAGTCAAAAACCGGATCATCTGCTCAAATGTGATGAGCTTGCCGCCGAAAACCAGCATCTGTTTCTCTCTCACAGTCAAAAGATCAGTAGTCTCTTTAAGAAATCCTCTTAATAGATGCTCAAAAAGCCCCATATCAATCTCGACTTTCGACAGATCCGTTTCATCCTCCTCAGCCAGGCATGCGGCCGTCCGCACCAGATCACCGAAATCATAGATCACCAATCCCGGCATCACCGTATCCAGATCCACCACGCACAAGGCCTCATCTGTCTGGGCGTCGAATATCACATTATTGATCTTCGTATCGTTATGAACCGTCCGCTCGGGCATCGGCTCCGCTTTCATGATCTCCGTCAGTTCACGAACGATCGATTCATGCTCCAATACAAAACCGATCTCTTTTTGGGCATCTTTGCTTCGATTACAGGGATCAGATTCGAGCACTTCTTCAAACCGGGCAAACCGCTTTGGTGTATCATGAAAATCTTTGATCGTCTCAAACAACGGCGGCGAAGGTAAATCCGCCAGCATTTTCGTAAACGATCCGAACTGCCCGGCCGCCCGATACGCTATTTCCACATCCGATCCCGTATCATAACTGCAGCCGTTTTCGATATACGCATACATCCGCCAATAGCCCCCCGATTCATCGCGGTAAAAGCTGCTGCCGTCTTTGGTGAAAATCACCCGCAATACCCGCCGGTCGATATCACCGACTCCCTGTTCGATATATTTCTCACGAATGTGGTCGGTCACACGCACAATATTATCCATCAGTTCGGGGATGTGCCCGAAGACCTGATCGTTGATCCGCTGAAGGACATACTGCCGCTTACTGTCGCACGTCACCCGGAAGCTGGTGTTGATATGCCCGCTGCCCAAAGGCGCCGCCGAAACGAATCGGCCTTCGGTCTCAAATGCCTCGACGATTGATTTTAACGCATCTTCCATTTTGCCTACCACAGGTTTTGCGGATATTGACCGCTTCGAACCAATTCGGCGATACTCTCGGCAACCTTGTCGCGATCTTCCCGATACGTCACCCCAAACCAGCGGCCGTGCGTCACCAGCACCTCCACCGACGCCTGCCCGCTTTTCAATAGCGCATCCACTGCATCGGGAATATAGTATTCGGCCTTATACTGATGCAGATTCGCCTCAACAAATGCCGCAAATCCCGTTTGCAGATGTTCGATAAACGAAGGCTTAAAGCCCCAGAAATTCATCGACACCGTTTCATCACCGGTAAACGTCCCCGGCTCGCCGTTTTCATCGACACCCTTTATTTCCCCGTCGGTCCGCTGCAGCTTAAGATACTCGGTGATCTGCTCCAGCTTGCCGTCTTCGCGCGTCCGGCACACGCCCCGCGACACATGGCCGTGTTCGCTGAGTGTATTGAACAGCTTATAACCGACCATCGCGTATTGATCCTGCTCGTCGGCTGTTTCCGTCAGCCACTGTGCCAGCGTCGAAAACGCCTCGGCCCCGTAAAAATCATCCGCATTGATCACCGCAAACGGCCCGTCGATCTCTTTGCCCGCGACCAGCACCGCATGGGCCGTCCCCCACGGTTTTTCCCGCTCGGCCGGCACCGCATAATCGCCCATGCACTTATCCAGTTCCTGAAAAGCATAAGTCGCATGAATCGTATCTCCGAATTTCGTCGAAATCTGTTCTCGAAACGCCTGCTCGAAATGCGTGCGAATCACAAACACGATCTTGCCGAACCCCGCCCGCACGGCATCGAAAATCGAATAATCCATAATCACTTCACCGTTAGGCCCGATCGGATCGATCTGCTTGAGCCCGCCGTAGCGGCTACCCATCCCCGCAGCCATAATCACCAGTGTCGGCTTCATCAAATTCTACCTCGTTTACACAAAAGAACAAAAACGTCATTGCGAGCCACTGAACCCCTGTGGTTCAGCGGCGCGGCAATCTTTTCCGTGACACTTGGACATCCAGCAAAAAAGTGTCTTTCCTGCGAAGCTTATGCCTTAGGTGGCAGGAATCCAAACCATCATAGGACACCCACTTTGATATTTAAAGAAAATTTGCTATGATGCCTTTTTCTTATTAATAAGCAAAAGGGAGTACACCAATGATCCGACTGGAAGGCACATTATCCAAGGCATTTCTTGCCGACAGACTCGGCGTGACCTTTGGCCGCGATTATTACCTCGATCCCGTAAAACGCCGCCAGACCGACCTGAAATGCTTCGACTATACCGCCGAGCACTATAGCGACATGGAGCTGTTCTACAACGAATCGAACCTCGGCCAGAAAGAATATATCGGCCGCAACCAGGTCCTCATCGGCGGCATTCAGCCGAATTTGATCCTTGGCGTATTACTCGGCGCTGAATTTGTCCCTCAGGACAAGCTCGATGCCGATATCCGAATTACCGAGCCAATGCGGGAAAAACTGCTGTCGTTGCCCGCTCCCGAATCGCTGCTCGCACACGAATGGATCCCGCTTTTCGATTCTCAGATCCAACAGGCCCGGCAAGCCGGCATGCAGCCGATCCCGCCGTTTTTCTGGGACCGTTCCGGCCGGGCCACCATCCACGGCGCGATGACCACCGCCCACAAGTTTCTCGGCGAGACCTTCTTCATGGACATGCTCACCGATCCCGAAAAATGCGAAAAAATTCTGCAATGGATCACGCAGGCCCATATCGTCCTGATCCGTCACTTTGCCGAACAGGCCGACTTTCCCATTACTTGCGTCCATATCGGTGAATGCTCCGCATGCATGCTCGATCCGGATAATGCCGAACGCTTCGTCGTGCCCTCGGCTTCGACAATCGGTCAGCAACTGGGCGGCGTCCGGCTTCATTCCTGCGGCAGCAGCACCCATTTATTGGATGCGTTTGCCAAAATCACGAATTTAACCAGTCTCGATCTCGGCGGCGATACCGATCTGGCCAAAGTGCGCCACATGTTCGGACCCGGTTTTCCTGTCTCGATCATGCCGATGCCGCAGGACATGTCCGCCGAGGATACCCAACCGATCATCGACTGGGCCAAAGCCAAATGCGATGAAAACGCCGGCGGCGACCTGCTGATTATCTACCACATCGAACCGGACTACAATCTCGAGACGATCCGCGCCCTGGTCGAATTCGTCAAAAATTCACTGGATTAAATCCATGCCAACGATTAGAGTGTCCCAAAATCGTTCATTGACGTTAGTGGAAAAATCGTTTCATGGCTGACTTTAGCGCATTCGACATCCAAACGAATTTCAGCGCGATTGACTGGTGCATCGTCATCGGCTACCTCGCGATCATCGTCGGCGTCGGCGTTTACATCCGCCGTTTCGTCGTCAATGTCACCGACTTTATCGTCGCCGGCCGCGGGCTGAAAACCTGCCTGGCAATCGCCACCATGATCGGCACCGAGATGGGCCTGATCACCGTCATGTACGCCGCCCAAAAGGGCTTCACCGGCGGTTTCGCCGCTTTTCATATCGCACTGGTGGCCGCCGTCGTTACGCTGGTCGTCGGGCTGACCGGTTTTATCGTTGTCCCGCTTCGCCGCCTCGGCGTGATGACGATCCCCGAATTTTACGAAAAGCGGTTCGGCCGAATGGTCCGCGTCCTCGGCGGTACGATCCTGGCACTCTCGGGCATTCTCAATATGGGCCTGTTCCTCAAGGCCGGCAGCCTGTTCGTCATCGGCGTCACCGGCATGACCTCCGAAGTCCATCTCAAGATCGTCATGACCGTCCTGCTGCTGTTAGTGCTACTCTATACCACCTTAGGCGGCATGGTCTCGGTCGTCATCCTCGATTACATCCAGTTCGTCGTCCTCTCGATCAGTCTCGTGGCGACCTCGTTTATCGCGATCCGCCACCTCGGCTGGTCCAACATCATCGAAACCGTCCAATCGATCCACGGCCCGGCCGGCTTCAATCCCTTCCACAGCGAAGGCTTCGGCGGCACCTACGTCGTCTGGATGGTCTTTCTCGGCCTGGTCAGTTGTGCCGTCTGGCAGACCGCCGTCATCCGCGCCTGCTCGACCGAAAACACCCGGACCGTTAAAAAACTCTATGTCTTTTCGTCGATCGGTTTTCTGATCCGCTTTCTGATCCCGTATTTCTTCGGCATCTCCGCACTCGTTTATATCTCGCAGAACGAATCGCTGCGTCAGATATTCCTGCCCGACAGCGGCCCGGCCCCGGCGGAGGTAACCCTGATGGCGATGCCGGTCTTTCTGGGCCGAATCCTGCCGGCCGGACTGATCGGGATGATCTCGGCGGGTATGCTGGCCGCATTCATGTCCACACACGACAGTTACCTCTTGTGCTGGAGTTCGGTCCTGACCCAGGACGTCGTCGCGCCGCTGTTTAAGGACGGCCTGTCCTCGAAGGCCCGCCTGATGCTGACCCGCGTGTTCATCCTGCTGATCGGTTTGTTCATCCTCATCTGGGGCCTGTGGTATCCGCTCGGCCAAGACCTCTGGGACTATATCGCCATTTCCGGCGCAATCTATTTCACCGGCGCGATCTCGCTGCTGATCTTCGGGCTGTACTGGAAACAGGCCAGCCGGGCCGGTGCGTACCTGGCCCTGTTCATTGGGTTCGCCTCACTGCTCGGCCTCAAGCCCGTCCAGGATCTGCTGGAACCGCTGCTGCGGCCAATCTATCACCTGCTCGGCACCGACCATCTCGACAGTGCGATCGTCGGCCTCAGCGTCGTCACCTTGGCGGCCGCTGGTATGATAGTCGGATCGCTATTGTTTCCCGACAAACCGAAACCACAGGATGATATGAAGGGAGCACAAAATGGATAACTTCTGGGTCAACTTCTGGTCGGTCTTTTTCTTTGTCAGTCTGGGCATCTTCGCCCTGCTGGCCGTCGTCGTCACCATCGGCGGTTTCTTCAACATCCTCTCACTATTAGCCACCCTCGCCAAAGAACACAAAAATCAAAAAAACGAATCATAGCCACTGAGCAAAATGATAATAAACTGTAAATAATATGTTATAGAAAACAATTACTATGGCATCTAAAGACATTAAATTATTTGAGATTACTAAACAGGTATTTGACTACTGTATCAGAGAAAAACCTAAAACTGAAACTTTAACGGGCGAATGGCCCCAGTAAAGATTTTACTCAATATATTACCATCATAGCAGTCTATGACATAATACTCGAACTTGCTTTTGATTCGTTGTGCATGATAGAAAAAAAACGCTATGTCAGTTCGGCTACTTTACTTAGAAGCCTATTTGAATACTACATGGAATTGCTATTCTTATCGAAAAATCCAGATAATATTACACAGCGCGATTTAGATGCTAAACGCGAACAATTAAAAATACTAAACTCTATAGAACGCTCTGAATATCCATCTCTTGCTAAACATAAAGTAGACAGTAAATTTGAGCCAAGAAAAACAGAACTCAATAAT
>CAZFDE010000112.1:0-6773 GCA_964517795.1 uncultured Pirellulales bacterium
TTCATTTTTTAACCTTTTCCTTTTCGGTAATAAAGGGTTCCCAAAGCTGGCCGCCCGCGACTTTCACGACGATATCGTCGAAAACCTCGACCATGTCCTTCTCATTCGGCTTGATCGGGCGGTAATCGACTTCCTGGTTCTGGCAGGTCCGCACGCACAGCGGTTTTTCACCTTCGGCCAGTCGCCCCTTACACACATCGCAGACGCTGCTGGGAAAGCAGATCAAATCCGTATAGATCGTTCCGAAGGGACATGCGATTGCACAGGTGCCGCAGCCGGTGCACAGCATATTCGCCCGTTTCAATAGGCCCGCATCATTGTTTTTGAAATCGATTTTCTCCAAAGCATCACGCGGACAGGCGGCAATACACGGGGCCGCCTCGCACCGCCGGCAGATCAGGGCAAAGCGGATCTTCTCCAACAGCGCATCGAAGCCCTTGTTGTTCGGATGAAATGTGTACGAGCATTCGATATGCGATTCATCTTGCAGATGGCATTTGCCTAAATCGATCACCAGTTTTGAACTCATGTTTATCTCCCGGGTTATTCCCAGATTTTCGGATAATCCTTAATTTGGGCGTAGGTAAAGACCGGCCCGTCCTTGCAGACGTAATATTTACCGAGCATACAATGGCCGCATTTGCCCACGCCGCAACTCATATTTTTCTCCATGGAAAGATAGATCTGTTCGGGTTTGAATCCGAACTCCAGTAATTTGATCGTCGCGAATTTCATCATGATCGGCGGCCCGCACACGACAGCGACCGCGTTTTTGATGTCCACATCCTTTTTATCGAGGATGGTCGTAACCACGCCGACGTTACCGTCCCAATCGCCGTTGGCGTTATCGACGGTCAGTTTCATATCGACGTTTTTGAGTTTCTGCCATGGCCCGAAGACGGATTTCTTATAGATAAAATCCTCCGGTGTGCGTGCCCCGTAGCGGCAGACAACGGATTTGAAATCGTCGATCCGATCCACCAGTGTTAAAAACAGCGAACGGATCGGCGCCAGGCCGACACCGCCGCCGACTATGTAAACTTCCTTGCCGACAAAATCATCGACCGGATAACCGTTGCCGTACGGCCCGCGAATACCGACTTTCTGGCCTTTGCCGCAGTTATGCAGCAGTTCGGTCACGCGGCCGGCCTTCATGATGCTGATCTCCATTTTTTCGGTGATCGATGGCGATGAGGAAGGAGTGAACGGCGCTTCGCCCTCACCGGGCAGCGTCAGCTCCACGAACTGGCCCGTGGCAAAGGTGAACGGTTTTTCCGGAACCACGACAAAACTTTTAATCGTTGGCGATTCGTCGATGACCTCGACGATCTCGCCGTTTATCGGTTGATAAATATTTTTGTTCATTTGCTGACTTTCGTTGATTTATTTTTGAGTTCCTGATTCAGTTTTCCGAGCATTTGCCGCAGATCCATGCCGCCCGCATCGGCATCGACGCATCGGCCGCAGCCGACACACATATTGATGCCGTAGCGTTCGAGGAAATAGACGAATTTATGCAGCAGGCGATGGCGGATCCGCTCGCCGATCGCTTTTCGCGGATTCTCACCGCCGGCAACCCGGGCATACGCCATCCGCATGCAACTGTCCCACATTTTCATTTTGGTGAAGTAATCTGACTGCTTCGAATCATAAAGAAAAAAACAATGACAGGTTGGACAGACGCGCGTACAGGCCTGGCACTCGATACAGGTCTCGGCCGTTTCATCGAAGAGGTCCGAATCCTGGGTACCGACCACGATATCTTCGAGCGTGTTATCCAGCCCCAGTTCGTCGGATTTGGCCTTTAATGTGGTTTCGACCTGTTTTCGCAGTTCCTCGCGTTCGGTCATCAGACCGCTGGGGACATGCGCGATCAGTTTCGAATGGTCGTTGATAAAGTCCTTTGCCTTTTGCGAGCCGATATCGACGATGTAGCCTTCCTTGATCTTCGAGATGTTCAGATCAAACCCGGCGTCCACGTGACCGGTGCCTTCGAAAACACCGCAAAAACAACTGTCGGCCGGATCGAAGCAGTCGCTGGTAATCACGAACATATTCTCGCGTCGTTTGATGTAGAGCGCGTCCTCGAATTCCTCTTCGGTGAAGACCTTGTCGAGGATCTCCAGCGATTTGACGTCGCATTGCTTGAGTCCGAACACCGCAAAGGGCGTGATCTGCTGCGGCTCGGCCGGCTCGGGAAAGACGGCCGCCAGTTCGCGCATCGGGAACAGAAATTCCTTCACCGGCGTACAGACGCGGATCGGATTGAATTCGATCTCCGCCATGTCCGGGTTGTACGCGGTGAATGTGAAATGATCACCGGCTTTCGCGGGGACATAGACATCCATTTTCTGACGAAGGGCGTCCAGCAGCGGCTTGAGTTTACTGACATATACACTTTCCATTTTTCGTACCTTTTATTTTTTTCGTTAAGCCGAAACATAATACGGCAATCGTGCCAGGTCCATCGCGATATCGATGTCGATGAGCTTGACGCGTTTGGGTACATTGATATAACTCGATGAAAAATTCAGGATCCCGCGAATGTCCGCCTTGACCAGTGCATCGGCGCTCTGCTGGGCGGCCGCGGGAGGGACCGCGATGATCCCCATCTGAATCTTCCGTCGTTTGATCGTATGAACGGCAGCAGCGTCTTTGACCGGGATCCCGCAGATCGTTTTACCGATCTTTTTCGGGTCACTGTCGAACGCGACGACGATCTGGAAGCCGTAATGATGAAATCCCGGATACGCCATGATCGCCGAACCGAGGTTGCCCGCGCCGATAATGACGACCTTATGATTACAGTTGAGCCGCAGGATCTTTCGGATCTGTTCGAGCAGCACTTCCGGCTGATAGCCGACGCCCGGCGTGCCGAATTCGCCGAAATAAGAGAAGTCTTTGCGGATTTGCCAATGGGCGATACCCAGATGGTCGGCGAGTTTGTTGCTGGAGATATGCTGGTGACCTTCCTGACTCAGGGCCATCAGGCCTCTCAAGTAGATCGGCATACGCCGAATTGTTTCATCTGCGATTTTATGGTAACGCATAACGCATCCTTTTAATGCTTGTGAGCACAATCACAGATACACCGCTTTTACTGTATAGATGGAGCAGGTGGGCTGTCAAGAATATTTTTATCGGACGAGTAAGTCAGGCTTGATGGATGCATCGGGTATGTCTATTTTTTGAAACAACTTACAAAAAAGCGGGGATCACTAATTTTTTTTTTAAGAATCGGCTAAAACCGTGTTAGCAGAAGGCTTGTTTTGAACTGTTTTTGTTTGCCCGTCGGTGCTTTTTCGTTAGTTTTTTTCTATTGCTTTGAAGATTGCCGGATGGCGAATCTCCGTGTCTGCGTCCGTGGAGATGACCAGTGACATCGTGATCGGATCGCTTCGCGGCGGCAGGCAGCGTTTTTGATCGCAAGCCTGGGCGGTCACCTCAAGCGTCACTGTCACGTTAGCGTCACCGGGGGCACTGGCCACCGTGACCGGGATAAAAAACCAGATGCGGCCTTCGTAGATCGCAAGGTCCTGTTTCAGGACCGGATCGCGTTTGACGCGGGGCCTGGGGGGTTTTGTTTCACCCGCTTTTAGCGAGGGATGGGGCTTGAAACGGACATTGACCGCAATCAGGTAATCCGCATCGGGATTGGGCCCGTACAAATGCCAGCCGTCCGCGATATCCAGCGCCAGTGCCAGATGAAACCTCTGGCCGGGGCTGACGGTCGTATGCGATGCGTACAAATAAGCCGTCACCGGGCCGAATGGTTCGCTCGCATCGGCATTTTCGATATCAAGCGATTGAATCTGCTTGGGCTTGCTTTGGTCCAGATAAACCGCGGCGGCCAAAACGGCGGATTCCAGACTGCGGGGATTCTGCCGCATCAGCGGAGCGAGCGTCTCGAGGGCTTCTTGGGCCGCTTGAAAGTATTTCTCATTGCCGGTGATGCGGTGCAATTCGAGCAGGACGCGTATCGCAACCCCGTTGGCGGCCGGAGTATTGCCGCCGCCGGACAGATGTTTCGACCGCATCAGCAGATCCTCGTGCGATGCGCTGGTATAGAAGAATCCGCCATTCGGGTCGGCGAAATCAGAAAGCATGATATCCGCCAGTTTTCGGGCCTGCTCGAGCCGGCCTTTGTCACCGCTCGCCTCATACAACTGCAAAAGCCCCTCGCCCAGATAGGCATAATCGTCGAGGTAACCCGGTTGCGTGGCTTTTTCGGCTCGATAGCTTCGCAGCAGCCGCCCATTGTCGTCGGTAAGGTTATCCAGGATGAAATCGGCTGCCCTGGCCGCCATCTTGGTATAGGCGGACTCCTCGAGGTGCTTGCCGGCATAGGCCAGCGAACCGATCATCAGCCCGTTCCAACTTGTCAGAATCTTATCATCTTTATGCGGAAACGGCCGCGTGTTGCGTTTGTCCAGCAGAACACTTCGCAGTTCGGCCATCTTCTCAATGAATTTCTCCGGCGTTTCGTCCTTGTCGGCGGCGATGTCGGCAAGCGGCCTGGCCAGATGCGGAATATTGGTGCCCGGTCGGCGGCCGGTGGATTCCTCGCTGAAATTGCCTTCGGGCAGAATCTGATAGACCGCGGCGAACAGGGCGGCATCGGATCCGAGCGCCGCTTTGATCTCGTCATATCGCCACAGGTAAAATTCGCCCTCTTTGCCGAACACAACGGAACCGATTCCGCCGCACAGATCAAGGCCTTTGCGGATACCTGGCGCTGGGACAGAGTGGCCGCGGAGACGTATTGCGAAGTGGTCGAAAACAGCCCGCAAAGAGTCTCGCAGGCGATGCAGGCCTTTCGGACATTCTTAGGCGAAAGCGATATGCTTGCCTATCTGTCCATGATGGCTCCGCGTCTGGTAGAGCTTCATCGGGTACTCAAGGAAACAGGCGCTCTATATCTGCACTGCGACCCTACCGCAAATCACTATCTTAAAATGCTTCTTGATGCAGTTTTCAGCCCGGTTAATTTCAAGAACGAGATAATATGGAAACGCACAAGTGCCCATAGTGGTGTCCAAAGGTGCGGTTCTGTACATGATGTTCTGCTGTTTTATTCTAAAACGAAAGATTTCAATTGGAACCCTGTATATCAGCCATACGATCCTTTATACATTGAGACTTTTTTTGAGCATGTCGATGAAGATGGCCGTCGCTGGAAACGCATGGATTTAACCGGAGCTGGTGTAACAAAGGATGGCAATTCAGGCAAGCCTTGGCGGGGTATAGATGTAACTGCTAAAGGTCGACATTGGGCATATAATGCCAACGAATTAGAAAGGCTGGATAAGGCGGGCAAGATTCATTGGCCTAAGAAAAAAGGGGGGATGCCTCGTCTTAAACAATATCTTGATGAAATGCCAGGTGTTCCTTTACAAGATGTCTGGACTGATATACGACCGATCCACAATTTGGCCGCTGAACGACTGGGGTATCCGACACAAAAACCGGAAGCACTGCTCGAACGCATTATTCAGGCCAGTACCAATGAAGGAGATACCGTCCTTGACCCGTTCTGCGGTTGCGGCACAACAATTGCGGTTGCCCAAAAGCTCAAGAGACGCTGGATAGGAATTGACGTTACGCATCTGGCGGTTGCCTTGATGAAGTATCGATTGAAGGATATGTTCGGCAGTGAAGTACAATACGAGGTTATCGGTGAGCCTACCGATAAATTCGGCGCAGAACAGTTGGCCAAAGATGATCCATATCAGTTCCAGTGGTGGGCGCTGAGTCTGGTCGGGGCAAGACCGGTCGAGCAGAAAAAGGGCGCTGACAAAGGAATCGACGGCCGCCTGTATTTTCACGATGAGGCCGACCATAAGCCGACAAAGACAAAACAGATTATCCTTTCCGTCAAATCGGGCAAGGTAAATGTTTCACATATCCGGGATTTACGCGGTGTGATCGAGCGGGAACAGGCCCAAATAGGGGTATTGATAACCCTGAACAGACCCACCCGGGATATGGTAAAAGAGGCCGCCAGTGCGGGCTTTTATAAATCGGCGTGGGGCAACCACCCGGCATTACAGATTCTGACGATAGAGGAATTATTTGACGGCAGGGCCATAGATTCCCCGCCGATGGCACAGGTAAACGTTACCTTTAAGAAGGCGGCCAGGGTCAAGCGAAAAAAGCTAGAAACCCCGGAATTTGGATTCAGCGAATAAGGCAGGCCGGTAATATCTTGACTGACAGTATTGCAAGAACCATTGTTGAATGTTACGAAATCCTATGTGTCGGTATGTAATTAAACATTGATAGGGGTGGAATATGAGTGAAGACGGCCATTTCAACATATTTGAGGAATTACAGCAATGGTATCCGACTTTAGAAAAATGGGAACAGCTCGCTTTATCTTGCCATTGTAAAAAAGGCAAGATTGATGGCAACGACTTAGAAAAAATCTATAATGAGTTCCAATATGACAAAGGGTTACTTGATCCCCCACAAGACAGAACAGAACACCCACTAAATGTACCTTCCGGGGCGCAATCAGAACAAAGCAAAACACTTGTTTTATCGGCGATTTGTAAGACTAAAGGTATCAATGCTATTGTTGGCGGCCAGAAACTTAGCTTTGGACCAAAGCTAACTGTTATTTACGGCAATAACGCTTCAGGCAAATCCGCGTATGCCAGAATACTGAAAGCAGCTTCTTATACAAGATCGCCAAGTACCGCAATCCATGGTAATGTAAATAAATCTGCTATGAGGCCATTCTCGTCAAGCATAAAAGACCTCGAAATATATAT
>CAZFDE010000113.1:0-6756 GCA_964517795.1 uncultured Pirellulales bacterium
AAACATAAGGAAAAACTATGAACGAAGTGAATTCAACAATCTACTCACTACTCACCATTCACTACTCACTGCGGCCACCGGCCGCGCCCCTTGGGCTTTTTGAGCCAAAAACAAGGATTTCGCGTTTGGAGCAGAGTAAAAAATTGTAAAAAAAATTGCTGGACAGCGTTCGTTGAGGGATGTAGAATATATGGTTCACTGAATTTGAATAAAAACAGATAAGTAAAGGATAAGCGTTATGGCACATAAAAAGGGACAAGGGTCATCACGAAACGGACGCGACAGCAACCCGCAATATCGCGGGGTCAAGCTTTTCGGCGGTCAGGCCGCCAAGGCCGGGGCGATCATCGTACGCCAGTGCGGCACAAAATTCTTCCCGGGCTTCAATGTCTCGATGGGCAAGGACTACACACTGTTCGCCAAGACCGACGGCATCGTGCAGTTCCAGGGTCGTCGAGTACATGTCGTCAACAACTAACCCCAAAATCATTGTATGAACCAAAAAGGATGGTGAATCTGCCATCCTTTTTTTGTATCCTGAGATACCATGTTTGTCGATGAAGCCAAAATTCATGTCAAGGCCGGCGACGGCGGCCATGGCTGCGTGAGCTTTCGGCGGGAGAAATATATCCCCAAAGGCGGGCCCGACGGCGGCGACGGCGGCAAAGGCGGCGATGTCTATTTCGAGGCGGCCGCGAATCTCGATACACTGCTGGATTTTGCGGGCAAGCACCACTGGCGGGCCCCCAACGGCGGCTACGGCCAGGGCTCGAACAAGCATGGCGCCGACGGCGAGGACCTAATCATCAAGGTCCCGCCGGGTACGCTGATCTACGATACTGACAGCGACCTGATGATCAAGGACCTCGACCAGGTCGGGATACGGGTTTGCATCTGCCGGGGCGGCAAAGGCGGCCGGGGCAACAAATCCTTCGCAACTGCGACCAACCAGACACCTCGCAATGCGACACCCAGCCAAAGCGGCCAGGAGCGGAATCTGCGATTGGAGCTGAAGCTGATTGCCGATGTCGGGCTGATCGGGCTGCCGAACGCCGGCAAAAGCACGCTGATCTCGCGATGCTCAGAAGCTCGGCCCAAGATCGCCGATTATCCGTTTACCACGCTCGAACCGGTATTAGGGATCGTGGAATTATCCGATTACCGGCGGTTCGTGATGGCGGATATTCCCGGGCTGATCGAAGGGGCGCACAGCGGCGCGGGTTTAGGGCACGATTTTCTCAAGCATATCGAGCGAACCCGGATTCTGGTGCATATCGTCGATATCGCCCCGCTGGACGGATCGGAGCCGGCGGCCAATTTCCGGGCGATCTGCGATGAGTTGAAACAATACAGCCGGACGTTAGCAGATAAACCGCAGGTGGTGGCGGCCAATAAGACGGACCTGGATCCGGAGGGTAAGGGATTGACAAAGTTCCGCAATCAGATACAACAGGATGTGATGGCGATCTCGGCCGTGACCGGCGCGGGGATCCGCGAATTGAATGAAATATTATGGCAAAAGATTAATGAAGCCAAAACGGCAACAGAGTAAATGATGAATATCATCGCAATTGATGTCGGGAATACGAATATTACAATCGGGCTTTTTCTCGAGGGCAAAGAGCGTTCGATCGAATCGATACCGGGGGACTCGGATGAGGAAATTCGGTCATTGATCCGAAATCACTGGGAGCTCATCCCGGTGCTGGAATCTTCGAAAGAAGGCAAGCGCGACGGGGTCATCGTGGTCAGTTCCGTCAAAGACAAGTGGACCCGTAAGATCAAACAGATTGTCAACGATGAGTTGAGCGAAAATATTTACCGGATCCCCAACGATGTTCCTTATCCGATCGAACTGGCGATCGAAAATCGTGAAACGGTCGGCACTGACCGGATCATCGCGGCGGCAGCGGCTTATACGGTCGTCGAAGATGCCGTGGTGGTGGCGGATTTCGGTACGGCAATCACGATCGACCTGGTGGACGATCGGGGTATATTTGCCGGCGGTTGTATTTTGCCGGGTTTTGAGATGAGCGCGAAGGCCCTGCACGAAGATACCGCTCAACTTCCTCAGATCGAGATCCACAAACCGCAGTGGCCGTTCGGCAAAAATACAGCTGAGGCGATCAACAGCGGGCTGTATTACGGGGCAATCGCAACATTGCAGGAAGTGGTTCGACGTTACGCCGAGACACTGGGAACCTGGCCGCAGGTGATCATGACCGGCAAAGGGGCGGCGATCATTGCCGAGGATTGTGATTTCGTGGATGATTATGTGCCGAATCTGGTGGTCAAGGGAATTGCCTTAGCTTATACGCATCATGCTCAACGCAAACGCTAATAATGCCAATCAAACACATGCCGCCCTATTGACCGCGGAAGCGACCGGTGCGATCGCTACTATTGAGTTGACCGGACCGTGTGCCGATCAAATCCTTCAAGACATATTCAAACCGGAAGGTTCAAGCGACGACCTGCCGGCGATGCATTCGGTAAACGTGGGACATATTATCTCAGATTTCAGTTCTATCGATCAGGTAACGACAGCCTGCATCGATATAAATCATTATGCGATCCATTGCCACGGCAATCCGATCATCACCGAGAAGATCATGCACCTGCTGAAGGACCGCGGGGCCGCGTTATGCGGTGAAAAGAAATTTCATGAAATCGTCTTGCGGGACCACGATCATAATACGATTCAGATCGAGGCCAAATTAGCCCTGATGTATGCGAAAACGCTGTACGGGGCCAAAGCGATCCATTATCAGATCCATCATGGCTTGTCTGTATTGGCCAAGAAGTGGCTTTCGGCATCGAAGTTGGAAACGATCCAGGATCAATGTCACGAGATTCTCGATGATCGTAAAGCAATTCAGCCATTGATCGATGGATATCGGATCGTTCTGTCCGGCCCGGCCAACAGCGGCAAGAGCACTCTGTTTAATTGTCTGCTGGGCAAATCGCGGTCGATCGTTACCGATATTTCGGGGACGACACGGGATTTTGTATCTTCGCCCTGTCAGTTCGGGGAGTTTTATGCGGAATTGATCGATACGGCCGGTATCGACAAGGGACTGACCGAAGCGATTGACCGGATCGCACAAGAAAAAAACCGAGAATTAATCGACCGGGCGGATCTTGTCCTGCTGGTTCTGGATAACAGTCATGCAGATGTTCACAAACAGATGTTTACCTATGGCAATCTCAGTATGCCGAAGATCATAAGGGTCATCAACAAATCCGATTTGCGAAATCCATCGAACACCCCCGCCAACGGCACGATTGGCAAAGATACCCTTTTTTGCAGTGCAAAAACCGGGGCAGGAATTGATATACTGGTCCGAACAATTCTTGATCGGCTTTGTGTGCCTGTCGAATTGTGCCGCAAACCGCTTGCCCTCACGCCACGCCAGGTGTCACTGATCGAAGCGATTTTAGACACCCATTCACTGCAAGCAGCCCGCCAATCGATAACAGAGTTGTTAAATGGCCCGTTCAATGTATAATCGATTCCATGAAGAAAAAGAACGCCAAGATGACGCCCGCGATGAAGCAGTTTCATCATTTTAAACAAAAGCACCCGGACGCGATTCTGTTTTTCCGGATGGGCGATTTTTACGAGACGTTTTACGAAGATGCGAAGGTCTGTGCGAAGGTACTGGGGTTGACGCTGACCAGCCGCTCAAAATCCAATGATGAGCCGATCCCGCTGGCGGGAGTGCCCTATCACGCGGTGGACCGGTATCTTAAAAAAATGCTTCAGGCAGGGTATCGCGTGGCCGTCTGCGAACAGGTCGAAGATCCCAAGACTGCCAAAGGCGTCGTCAAGCGCGATGTCGTACGGATCGTTACGCCGGGAACGCTGACCGACGATTCGCTGCTGGAATCGCGACAGGATAATTTTCTATGCGCGATCCATTTGAATCATAAACAACAGGCTTCGCTAAGCTGGGTGGATATCTCTACGGGTCATTTTTTTGCGGCCGCGGTTTCGGAGGAAAAACTTTTTGACGAACTGCTTCGATTGTCGCCGGCGGAATGTCTCTTTGCCGATTGCCGGGGCGAGTTATTCGAGAAGGAAGTCCAGTCGCTGACTCATTCGATTCGGCAAATGACAAATGCTGTGATCACACACCGGCCCGTGTGGTATTTCGATCCCTATCAGGCTAAACAGCGATTGTTGAAACATTTTGGTACCGCTACGCTGGAGGGCTTTGGGATCGGTGAACACGACGAAGGGCTTTTGCCATCGGCCGGGGCGATCATCGAATATCTCAATGAAACGCAAAAAACCGCTTTGGCCCATATCCAGTCTATTCAGAAAATCGACCGCAGCGATTATCTGCAGATCGACAGTACAACGCTGCAAAGCCTCGAGATCGTTCAAACAATCCGCAGCAGATCCGCGAAGGGATCTTTGCTGGAATGTATCGATATGACACTGACCGCGATGGGGGCGCGGATGTTTCGCAATTGGCTCTGTATGCCGCTGGCGGATATCGAGCCGATCAACGCCCGGCATGATGCCGTGGGCGAATTCAAAGAATCACAAAGCAAGCTGGACGATATTCGCAGACAATTTTCCAACTTTGCCGATATCGAACGCATCGCCGCCCGGATCAGCACGTTTCGGGTTAATCCACGGGATTTTGTCGCTTTGGCAGAAACGCTCAAACAAGTCGGGCCGTTGCGAGAGATCTTATCGAAATGCCACGGGCAGATGCTCCGGGAACTGGCCGAGCAATGTGACCCGATCGACGAATTGGGGAATTTACTCGAATCGGCGATCGTATCGGAGCCGCCGACACACTTGCGAGACGGAGGTGTGATCCGGGCGGGATTCAACGAAGAATTGGATCAGCTTCGAACGTTTGCCAAAGATGCGCGATCGTGGCTGACGCAGTACCAGCAGAAAGAAATCGAAAAGACCGGTATCGATAAACTCAAGGTCGGATACAATAAGGTCTTCGGCTATTACATCGAGGTGCTGCATTCAGCGGGGAATAAAGTGCCGGCCGATTATATTCGAAAACAGACGATCAAAAATGCCGAGCGGTATATCACCGAAGAACTCAAAGAATACGAAACAAAAATCCTGACCGCTTCGGATGAGGCGTTGGAACTGGAACAGCGATTATTCGAACAGCTTCGCTCGGCAGCGGTCAAGTATGTCAAACGATTGCTGCAGTTGGCCGATTGCATCGCAAGAATCGATTGCCTTGCTGCGCTGGCTTATCTGGCCAAGATTCGAAATTATACGCGGCCAGCGATGACCGCCGGTACCGACCTTTCGATGATCGAGTGTAAGCACCCCGTCCTGGCGGAAACCTTAGGGCCGGAATTCGTGCCGAATGACATCTCGATCGGCCGGGACCCAACCTGCATGATGGTGATTACCGGCCCGAACATGAGTGGCAAAAGCACCTATATCCGCCAGATCGCCCTGCTGGTATTGATGGCTCAGGCGGGTTCGTTCATCCCGGCCCAAGAGGCGACGATCGGGCTGGCAGACCGGATCTTTACCCGGATCGGGGCTTCGGATGAGCTGACGCGGGGTCAATCGACATTTATGGTCGAGATGACCGAAACAGCAAACATCATCAATAATGCCACCGAAAAATCGCTGGTCATTCTCGACGAGGTCGGCCGCGGGACCAGCACCTATGACGGGCTGTCGCTGGCATGGGCTATTTCAGAGCATATTGCCACCACGCTCAAATGCCGCACGTTATTTGCGACGCACTATCACGAACTGACCGAACTGGCCGAATTGTTCGACAACATCAAAAACTTCAATGTCGCTGTCCGCGAATGGATGGATGAGGTCGTGTTTTTACATAAGATCCTGCCCGGCGGAACCGACAAAAGTTACGGGATTCATGTCGCTAAATTAGCGGGCCTGCCCCGCTCGATCACCGAACGCTCCAAAGAAATTCTCGAAGAACTCGAAGCAACATTTGAACAAGAGGCGTTCGGCGAACATTTGGCCAAGCACAAAACAAAAATCCCTGACACGGATTCATTGTTTGTCGAACGCCATAAAACCATCCTCGAGAAGCTGCAATCGCTTGATTTAAATCAATTAACGCCGATCGAAGCGATTAATCTGCTCAATCAAATTAAAGATGAATTAAAATAAAAATTGGGGCCTGAGTATCATCACCCAAACCCCAACGGAGGGGAGTTAAAATGCCTATTATCCCATTTTCGATATGTTACATTCGGTGAAGCCGGCGTCGGCTTAAGCCATTGCGATCTCTTCGTCCAAGTCTTCGAGCGGCATCCCATAGGATTCCATGAACGCCCGCAGTTCCTTAACCGGTATGCGTCGGTCCTTGCTGCCGGGAATGTGATATCCCTTGAGCAACCCCTGGTCAAACCACTTTGAAACCGTACGCGGCGCCACATGGCATATTCGCGATACTTCACCTGTTGTCAGTACTTTTTTTCCCTTGGCCATAACAATGTTCCTAATATCTTTATTCTTGACGTTGCTGCGTATCCCCTACGCACTGTTCAACTCTTAAAACGGACAGAGCCACTAAACGCTATATCTTTGTGATGACCTGTTATCTTATAATCGCGGGCAATATAAATATATATAATAGCAAGAGATAATAATTCAGCCCGCCTTACATCTGCCAAATCATCTCACAATCAATATACCTATTATATCTGCTAATCGGTTTATGTCAATCATTTTTTTTGCTTTTATATATGGTGATATTATCACTATTATGCTTGCTATCCGTT
>CAZFDE010000114.1:0-6483 GCA_964517795.1 uncultured Pirellulales bacterium
AGCCCAATAATAAGGATTTTCCAATGAAGATGCCGCTTTTCAACCCAAAAATAAGGATGGTCGCCCGAAGGGCCTCCACAATGCTACTCACTACTCACTGCGGCCAACGGCCGCCGGCCACCTTGGTTAAGATAGGCAAAAATGAAACAACTAAAAACTAAAAATTCACGACTCAAAACTGCCCGCGGCCACCGGCCGCAGTTAAGAAGGATAAAATACGAACCACGAAACACGAGTTCCGAATCGGTCACATAAGGATCAATCATTCACCCGCTACGGGACGATCTGAAAAAGAATGCAGTTTTTCAATACTGATATCATCGATTGCACCACGAATGCATTTTGCCACTTAGTCAGAATGTATGGAATGTGCTTAAGCCAAAGCATTTTTATGACGAAAAACTTGTAATACCGGATGTTCTGGCCGGGGGGGCATCGTGACGAGTTTTTTAAGGATATACCGATGAGGCTGAACGGCCATATAAAAACACGAATGTTTGCGGCCCTTTTGTTGACGGTATCTTTAACCGCAACCGGGGCCCGGTGCCTGGCCGAAACAGTGGACACCAACGCACTGATGGAAATGTCACTGGAAGAGCTGATGGATATGAAGATCGTAACTTCCGTGGCGGGCAAAAGTGAATCCTGGTTCGATACCCCCTCCGCGATCTACGTAATCACCGCCGATGACATTCGCCGCGCCGGTCACCGCAGCATCGCCGAAGCGTTGCGGATGGTCCCCGGTGCCCAGGTCTTGCAGGAGACATCGAGCCATTACGCCCTGACGATCCGCGGATTCAACGGCCCCTACGTCAATAAACTGCTGGTACTGATCGACGGCCGGACCGTATTCGATCCGGCATTCTCAGGGACCTTCTGGGACATCACAGACGTGGTCCTCGAAGACATCGATCGGATCGAAGTGATCCGCGGGCCCGGCGCGACCCTCTGGGGCGCTAATGCCGTCAATGGGGTGGTCAATATCATTACCAAAAACAGTAAAGACACCCAGGGAACGTATATGACCGGCGGGATGGGCAATTACGAACGCGGATTTGCAACGATTCGGCACGGCCTGCAAATCAATGAGAACACCTGGGGCCGCGTGTACGGCAAATACACCAATCGCAACGAACTGCCCGATCGGGACGGGCACGGCCAGCATGACGATTGGGACCTGGCACAGGGCGGATTTCGGTTGGACAGTCTCCTCGAAGAGAACACACAGTTTACCTTCCAGGGCGATGCCTACCATAGCGATGACATCGGTTCTTATGTCAAGGTGCCGTTACTCAGCGCACCGGGAACCTATGATAATCGGACGCATAATGACCGAGCCACCGGCGGCAACCTGTTGTTCCGGTACGAAAAAAATCCCGATCAGGATAACGGATGGTCCCTGCAGGGCTATTACGAACGGGTCAGCCGCAGCCTGCTGGAAGGGCTGAACCTGAACCGCGATACATACGACCTGGATTTTCGACATCGTTTTACCATGGGGGATGGACATAAAATGATCTGGGGCCTGAACTGGCGAATGCATAACGATTATTATAATGCCGGTGAATACATCAGTTATGACCCCGCCAGCCGCACGACGAATCTGTATTCCGGATTTGTCCAGGACACGATGACGCTGGTCGAAGACACCTTATTTTTTATGCTTGGAACCAAGTTAGAGGACAACGATTACACCGGTTTTGAGTGGCAGCCGAGCGGCCGGATCTGGTGGACACCGAACGATAAACAGATGCTCTGGGCGGCGTACTCCAGACCGGTCCGTACACCCGCACGGACGGAAGACGATATCCGATTGGTCTATCTGTATGCTCCATCGCCGATCACGATCGACGGGCAGACCGGTACCGATGCGGAAAAAGTGGATGCATACGAAGCGGGTTATCGTCATAAATGGACCGATACCCTCACATCGGATACGGCCGTCTTTTACAATAAATACAGAGGCCTGCTGACGTTTCCGGCGACGACACCCCCGCTGTCGCTGACTTACGGCAATCGCGCCGATGGCCAGACCAGCGGTATCGAACAGATCCTGATCTGGCAGATTCGGGACAACTGGCGCTTCGAAGGCTCATATACATTCATGAACGGCGGCACCGATCCGGGCAATGAAGTGGTGGATATCGAAGTCCGCGAATCCCAGCACATGTTCAGTTTTCGTTCCTATCTGGATATTACATCCGATGTTGAATGGAATGTTGCCGGCTACTGGTACGGCAAACAGGCGGATGAACCTAATCGCGGCGTCGAAAACAACCTGCGTCTGGATACCGGCATTACCTGGCGAGTTGACGATCGTGTGGAAGTAGCGATCGTCGGCCACAATTTGCTCGACAGCAAACGTTACGAATACGCCGATCCGCTCTTTGAGCCGAATATCACCCAGGTTCCGCGAAGCTTCTATGTCCAGGTAACCTACCGGTTCTAAGAGAATCATCAGCCATTTATTTGATCAATTTTGCGATCTCTTTGAATTGGGGGTGTTCGGCGGTTTTTAACAGCTCGAACAGGGCCATTTCCACCGAACAGAGCTTGGCCGATTCGGCCGCTAATCGCTGCAGCGCGATCTGTTTGTTTTCTTCGGTCCGCGAGGAAACCGCATCGGCGACGATATAAACCTCATGATATTTGGCCAATAGATCCATCGCCGTCTGATAGACACAGACGTGGGTTTCGATCCCGCATAAGAGAATCTGCTTTCGATTCAGCTCGGCGAGCTTTTGGTTAAAAGTTTCCGTGCAGCAGGAAAACAGCATTTTATCGACCGGCTCAATATCAGCCAGCAGCGGCGCGATCTCGTCGATATAGCCGCCGAGGGCCTTGGGGTACTGGCGACAGCAGAGGATCGGGATGTCGAGGATATTCGCGGCCCGAATGAGAATCGTCAGATTTTTGAAAAGTCTCTCGCGCCCGGCCATCAGTTGCGCGAGCTTGCCCTGCACATCCACCACCACCAGCGAACATGTATCGATATTCAACATAAACATCCTTTTACACTTCGAATTTAAGCGTCTTTTAATTTATATGTCCCGGGTATTTTGGTGCGGTCCTTGGGCGTATCCTCGAGCCACTGCGGTTCGCCAAGCGATTCCAAATAGTCTCGGATTTGCTCCGTGAACTGTTTGCGGAGATCCGTATATTTCGGATCATCACAAAGATTGTTCATCTGTAACGGATCGGCGATATTGTCGAACAGGTGCCACGGCGACACCTTCCCGGTTTCGGGATCTTTTTGCAGGGTAAACGTCCATCGCTTGGTGCGCACGCCTCGGTAGTCCCTGAGTTTGGGTTGTTTTTTAATAATATAATGGGTCGCTTCGGGCAGGTTATACAGGATAAATTGCGATTGCGGCTCGTCGCCTTCGCCGGTGCACAGCCGCCGGGAAAGGTCCATGCCCTGCATGGCGGTGGGGATCTTGTCGCGGTGACCGGTCAGCGCCAGAAGCGTCGGTGCGATATCAATCGCGCCCAGCAGCAGATCATCCGTTTTGCCGGCCGGCAGCTTGCCCGGATATCTTGCGATAAACGGCACGCAGATTGATTCTTCGTACGGGTAGCGTTTCCATTTAACACCGTGCGCGAAGTGAAGATCGCCGTGGTCCGCAGTGAAAATCACGATGGTCTTGTTCGCCAAACCGGTTTCGTCCAACTTATCCAGGATGCGGCCGATTTCCTCATCCACTGAGGATATCTGGGCATAGAAGTCTTTGAGGTTGCGCATATTTCGCTCGGTTCGATCCTCCTTCGGCACATTTTCCCAGAACGGCGTTTCGATCGAGCGGTAATAATCCACCCACTTTTGCTTTGCACCGGGATAGGATGGATGCGGCGGATTAATACTCAATACACCGCAAAACGGTTTATCGCTGTTCTTGTTTTCATCAATGAATTCGATAAATCGATCCGTTAAAAATTCGGGCGCATAGCCGTCAATCTTCTTATATGTGCCGTCCTTGTCCCAGACATACGTATTTCGCGGGCGATTGTGATTGCTGGTCTGCATCCACAGATCGTCAAAGCCGTGCCGCAGCTTCGGCGGGGTTAACACGGCCGGCGTCTCAATTTCACAGTCTCTTTTACCATCGACCCATTGGGGAGTTTCACCGCCGGGATGCAGATGCCATTTGCCGATATAGCCCATCGTATAGCCGGCTTGCTTGAGGATTTTCGACCACGTGGGCCATTCGTCACTTAACGGGAACTTAGAATGATTATTGACAAATCCGGTTTGATGGCCGTACATGCCGCTGAAAAGTGTTGCCCGATACGGCACGCAAATCGGATTATTTGAAATGCAGTTTTTTACCGTAACACCCTCGCCGGCAAGACGATCGAGATTCGGCGTCTTGAGCAGATCGATCCCTCGCGACCAGCCTTTGGCAGGGTGCTCATCGGTAAAAATGAAGAGCAGGTTCGGTTTTTTAGCGGAGCTGCTTTTTGTTCCGGCAAAGACGTTGGCCAATGGAATCGATGCCAGCGTGATACCGCTGATTTTGAGAAAATCACGTCTTTTGATCATATTAGGGCCTTGCTGCATTTTTCGAATTCATTGACACTCGGTACGAATGTCTTTTCAAAACCGGTAAAACAATCAAGGATAGGATAGTCAAAAATGCGTCAAAATTCAAATGGTTTTTAGCGGCCGACCTGTACGGTCAAAAAGACCATCACGTCCATCGGCGCTTCGGCGGTATCCATTTTCGGCTCACTGGAGGTCAGTGCGGGTTTGGGGATCGTCACCAGCGGCAGATCGCCCGATTCATTCAACCCCAATGGTTTGAGCGAATCAGCAACTGTATTCAGTGTTGAAAACGTTCGTGCGATCTGAGCGGATTGCGAGATACTGTCCTGATCCATGATGCGGCGACACTGTTCGGGCCGGATTGCTTCGAGGATAAGCGGCTGATCCTGGCCGAACGCATCGAGTTTCAGCGATGTCTTATCCAGCCGGGCCCAGATCGTCTCAAGATCGTTAATAAACTGTATCGCCGCGGGACGCGAACCGCGAAGCAGGTAGGTTTTTTGAGTGTCTGTTTCGGCCAGTGTGGACGATTGCAGTAATTGATTCTCCCGGATCGACCGGGCGACAAAGGCGCTGACCGTTTCGAGATTCTGCGTTTGCAGATCCAGTGTCAGATTCAGTATCTCGGGTGTACGGGGTGTGTCGGTTGCGACCGCAACCGGCGTTTGTGCGGGCTGTTCGGGGACATTATTCCAGTTTGCCACGATGGACGGCTGCTGGTACGACTGCGGCCCGATGATGCGATAGACCACGCCAGTCAATGCCGCCAGCAGCGCGATCATTGCTGCGGCTGTGGCGAGTTTTCTAAATTTCAGGTGTCGTCCGCCGCGAATGTCCTCGATCGTTTCGGTATCTTCACCCAAGAGGCTCTGGCGTTCCAGTGCGGCGATCACATCAACTTTAAGCGTGGCGGGCGGGTCGGCATCGGGGACCGCCGACAACAGTTCGCACGTCCGCTGCATCCGGCGCAGCCGCTCGGCGATCTCGGGGTCGTTATCGATCAGCCGCTGCAGTTCGGTCTGCTGTCGCTCACTGAGCGTTTCGTCGAGATACCCGTTAAGCAATTCGTCGATCGGATCATATTCGTTCATTTGATATACACCTCCAGCATGTCGTGCAGATGCCGGCGCGCCCGGCTGAGGCGGCTCTTGACCGTCCCCAATTCGATATCCAGCACATCGGCGATCTCGTCATAACTCAATCCTTCCATATCGCGCAGGACCAGGACTGTTCGGTGGTGTTCGTCAAGCTGCATCATCGCCCGGGTCAGCAACTCACACAGTTCATTATTGGCCGCGATCGTTGCCGGATCGACGGCCGACTCGTTTGTCAGCAGTTCCTTCAACTGCCATCGCATCGTATCGCTTTGCTGATCGGCCTGCAGCGAGGTAAATCCGAGTTTTACGCTGCGGCGGCAATGGTTGATCGTCAGGTTCACCGCAATGCGGTAGAGCCATGTATAAAAGCTGCTTTTGCCTTCAAAGCGATTGATGTTTTCTAATACTTTGACAAACGTGTCCTGGGTAAGTTCCGCGGCATCTTCGCGATTGGCACAGATTTTCAGGATAGTGTTGTAAACCCTTTTCTGGTATTTGGTTATGAGCCGACCGGCTGCGAGCATATCGCCGCTGCGACACTGGCGAACCAGTGTTTGATCGTCAATTCGGATATTATCGGACGAATCCACAAAAACTCCCGTAATTGCGGCCAAAAGGCCGCCAAAAATAAAAAGTTAAATCTTCAAACCCAAAACTTTGGAATCCCGGCAAGCCGGGATAACTATTGTCATTCCCGTGAAAGCCTGTGCTTTAGGTGCGGGAATCCAGACTTGAATCGGTGATCTGGATACCTGCCTGCGCGGGTATGACAGCGTGTTAATAAGAATATCGGCTAAACAATTCATATTGCCAGATTTATCGTTTTCGGTCAATGGCTTTTCG
>CAZFDE010000115.1:0-6413 GCA_964517795.1 uncultured Pirellulales bacterium
ATCCACTTGGTAAACCGGTTTGGTTCGTTCGGCTCGGGGGCGGTCGTGATCATAAACGCCATATCGATCGAGTTAGGCTCATATGGATGCGGCGGGGGATATCTCAGCTCCGACCACCCGCTGATCCACGGATAATTCGCCCCATTGGCGAATACCGCATCGTCGTTCCAGTGATCTTTCGAGGTTTTCCAGCCGAACTCATAGCCCATCTGGTAGCTTATGTTCACTTGGAGCTCCAGCCAGTATACGATCGGGTTACAGGGGTCGCCTTCCTGCAGGAAGGCTTCGTCATAGGGAATATAAATGTCATACTGCCACACATTTACATCGCCGTTTCGAAGCAGGGTGCCGAAATAGGGATCCCACCACCATTCATATTTTCCATCGGGTAACGTGTAATACAGCGATTCGGTAAACTGCCCGGCATAGAACTGGGATTCCCACAAGAGTTGATCCGGCATCGAATAAGTATTGCACGGATCGCTGCCGCCTTGGCCGACCGGATCGTCGCTGTAGATCCGAGCAACGACCGAATTGATCGTACCTTTAATATCTTCCTTCCACGATCCCCAGAAATGGATATCGGTGATCTTGCCGGTCTGGGTGCAATTGAAGTCGTCGGCGATATGCCTGACGACGCCATCGCCGTCATCGACGCGGATATCGATGCCGTTCTCGGAGAGGTCCGGCGGCTGAATCCACTTGGCATTGGGATCGTTGGGTTCGTTCGGTTCATTGGGTTCGTTGGGTTCTTCTTCGGATGTAATCACAAAGGCCAAATCGACCGATTGTTCTTCATAAGGATGTCCAAGGGGATACCGCAGTTCCAGCCACGGCGGCGGCGGATTTTGATTACTCATGACGGCATCATCATTCCAATGGTCCTTTGAGGTTTTCCAGCCGAATTGGGCACCTGCCGGCGATTGTTCAGGATCAATTTCAACCCAGACATCGAGCCAGTACACGATCGGGTTATCCGGTGAACCAAGCTGCTCGAAGGCATCGCAGGGATCGATGTAGATATTGTACTGCCAGACGATCTGGTCCCCCTGTGGCTGAATATAGTTCATGTAGGGATCCCACCACCATTCATACTCGCCGGTCGGCAACTGATGGTAAATTCTCCATGTGAATTCACTGGCGTTGAAATCGTGTTCCCAGAGCAGTTGGTCCGGCATGGAATAAGGGTTATCGTCGTAGGTTCCGCCCGGTCCGACCGGATCATCCGAATGAATACTGAGATGGATCCGTTTAAGGATACCCTCTTCGTCGTTTAACCATGATCCCCAGATGTGAACGTCGGTGATCAGGCCGGTTTCTTCGCATAGGAAGTCATCCGCCAATACTCGCTGGATACCGTCACTGTTATCGCAGCGAATGTCGATACCTGTAACATCCAGGTCCGGCCACTGGACCCACTTGTTGGGATCGCCGGGATTCCAGTCGGCGGTCAGTGTTGTTGTGAATATCATCAATATGATACAACACAACGGAATGTTCCATTTTCGTTTTCTCATGATTTGGTCCTCCTGAAAATTAGGTTTCAATGGTTTTTAAAAATATATTAAACGAAACGATAGCGGCATCTGCCGCTAACATCGGTCGATCTGTTATTGGATGCGAATGGCTAAAGAATTTAGAACCAGAAGAAAAAAAGCCTATGGAAAAGTATGAAATAGGGGAATACCCATACCCCTTCCCCCAATTCGAGTTCACATGAGGCACATCCATTGTCCGCTCCTCAGTTTGGCATTACCGCACGATAACACCATCATATCGCAATCTTATAAAGATGTCAAGTGTTTATTAGCAAAAAAGAGATCATTGAAAAAATATAAGCCCTTGTATAGAATGAAGATACAACTTTAATCGGAAATTAACCTGATTTATACTTACTTTTTATAAATCTCAGCGGGCTCATACACTTTTTCGGCCACAAATTCAAGTGTATGAGTCGTGTTTGACTTCAGTGCCCTGTAGAAACAGCTTTGGTAACCGACATGACATTGGCCCTGATCGACTTTAACGATCAGCAGGATAGTGTCCTGATCGCAATCGGTTCGAATTTGCAGTACTTTCTGACGGTGGCCGCTTTGTTCACCCTTTCGCCAGAGTTTATTTCGCGAGCGACTGTAAAAGGTTGCGAAACCGCTCTTGATCGTTTCGGCAAGGGCCTCCTGATTCATAAAGGCCACCATGAGGACTTCTTTGGTATCCGCATCCTGGGCAATGGCCGGGAGGAGACCGTCTTTATTGAACTGCGGGTTAAAACTCAACCCTTCTTCTATTTCTTTTGAAGATGCCATCGATAATCTCCGAAATCTGATTTCATTCTTATGCTTGTCAAACCTGATTTTAACCGCTATGATCCCCTAAGACAAGTATTTAAGGTTTGAAAGATGGCCGACCGAAAAACCGGTAAAAAACAGCATATTTTACTGATTGCCCGAATCGCATTTGTGGTTTGCGGGATCGGTTTTGGTGTTTACTGGGTACTGCAGGACGACCATTGGGCAAATATCCAGTCGCTGTTTGCCCATATTAACCTTTGGGTATTTGCCTTGACGTTGGCAGTTTTTTTAGTCGCTCAGGTCATCGTGAGTTTTCGCTGGTGGCTGTTATTGCGGACGCAATCTATCTATATCGGGCTCTGGGCGGCGATCAAGCTGACGTTTTTGGGCTGGTTTTATAATAACTTTATGCCCGGTTCGGTGGGCGGCGACCTGGTTCGTGCATGGTATGCGACGAGGCACACCGAACATCGGATGGTGGCGGCCCTGAGTGTATTCGTGGATCGGCTGGTCGGTTTGTTTACAACGCTGGTGATTGCGATTTCCTTTTATAGTATTTTTCTCAGAGGCAAAGCACTCGAGTTATCTTCCGGTCCGGGAAGAATTGGCCAGGCAATTTACCGATACGGGCCGATATTCGCATTGATCATTGGTTTTTTGGGGTTGGCTGTTGTTATCCTTTGTTTATTTGATCAGGGCAGAGCTATTATTAAAAAGGGGTGGATTCCGATTCGATCGCGTTTTTTGCATGCCTTTGGCCGAGTTCGGGAAATGATTGTCATTTATCTGAAAAAACCGCAGGCGGTCATTATCGCTTTTTTTCTGACCGTTGGACTGCAGATCATGACCATTACGTGTTTTTGGATGTTGGGCTGGTCGATGGGGATCCATATCCCGGCATCCTATTATTATGTGTGCTTTACACTGACCTGGGTTCTTGGGGCGGTGCCTGTCAGTGTTGCCGGGGCCGGTGTGGTTGAAGGGACGCTGGTCTATTTATTTGTTACACTGGCCGGTATCGAGCCGGAAGCGGCATTAGTCATTTCTTTATGTCAGCGACTGGTATGGATGGTGGCATCACTGCCGGGGGCGGCCATTCATTTATCCGGTACCCATCTTCCGAAAGACTTTTCTATTGACTCAAACCAAACAATATCTTAACTTAACAGTGTTTGCCGGACGATGTGTGTCCGGTAGAGGTTTTTGGTAAACTCTTTTTAAAAAAACAGTTACATTAAAGGATTGCAAGAAACGCGATGGCAAAACGAGGCCGTTTGAAAAGTTATTTTCTGCGGGGGTTGGCGGTATTGTTGCCCACCATCGTGACGATTTGGATTTTGATGTGGGGCTATACCTTCATTCAGAGCAAAATTAGTATCCATATTAATCGTTTTCTGGTTTGGGCTATATTCCAACTTCAGGGTGAACCGGGGATTACAAAAGAACGCTTGACAGAGATTCTGATTGAAGGTCCCGGTTCGTTTGTTGGATTTTTGATTGTTTTGGTGATTTTTGTGATTGCCGGCGCGATATTTGCCAGTGTGGTGGGGCGAACGCTTTGGCGGATCGTTGAACAATTTATTCTCAATACCCCTTTTCTAAGGCATGTCTATCCATATGTGAAACAGGTAACGGATTTTATTCTGACCCCGGAAGAACAAAAACAAATGTTCTCGCGGGTGGTTGCGGTGGAGTATCCCAGGGCGGGGATATGGTCGGTTGGATTTGTGACCGGCTCGGGTATTACCCGTTTAGTCGAACAGCAGAAAAAGGAATTTTTGACGATCCTGATCCCGACTTCGCCAACCCCGTTTACGGGATTTGTGATTATGGTGCCTAAAGAAGAAACTCTGGAGTTGGATATGATGGTTGAAGAAGCATTTCGTTTCTTCGTCAGCGGCGGGGTGATTACGCCGCAGTATAATCGAGGGCGCTTGATCGGAAATACGGAAGTGACTAATTTTGGAAATAATAATTAAATACCATTTTGATGGAACAAAGGAGGTGTACTTTGCTTTTTACGATTACAGGCAAACACATTGAAGTGACTGAAGCGATTAAGGAACATGCGCGCGAAAAAACGGCCAAGTTGCCTCGTTATTATAACAGCGTTACACAGGCAGAAGTGATCATTGATGGCAGTGATGGGGGGCACATGAGCGTGGAAGTGATCGCACGGGGCGAACATAATAAAATATTTGTCGTCACTGAAAAAGGCGAAGACGTTTATCAGTGCATTGATATAGCGGTTCATAAACTGGAACGTCAGCTTCGCCGTCAAAAAGAGAAAGAACGCAATAACAAACATACGGTGACAGAATGATCCAAAGCGGTGAAAAAGCAGGTCTATTTTAGGAGTCATGATGAAATTTGCTGATTTTGTCTGTTTTGAGGCAGTTGTCCCCGAACTGAAAGCGACCGATCGAAACGGTGTGATTCGGGAATTGATCGATTCGCTCTGCGATTGCGGCAAACTTACGCAAAATAGCGGCAAAGAAGTGGCGCGAACGGTGATCAAACGAGAAAACGAGGCCAGTACCGGTATGGGAAAAGGTGTTGCCGTCCCGCATGTCAAGTATAAAGGGATCGATCATGCGGTCGCAACGGTTGGACGGTGTCCTGCAGGGATTGATTTTAACGCATTGGATAAGCAGCCGGTCCATACGGTAATCGCATTGATCAGTCCGGCGGACAACCCCGATCAACATTTGAAGACGATGGAAAAAATATTCCGGCATTTGCAAAACGAGAAGTTCAGAAAATTTCTAAGACAATCGACGACAAAAGATGAAATTGAAGATTTACTTTTAGAATCGGATGATAATCCGGAGCTGGGTTAGCATTAACACCGGGAGATGCGAATAGCATGCAGCCAGGAGAACGGCTATTGAGTAAAGAGGTTTGTGAAATAGAAGTCGAAATTCGAAATGCAGAAGGACTTCATATGCGTCCGGCGATGCAGTTTGTGGATATCGCAAACCAATATGACAGTGATATTACAGTCAGCAACGGCCAGACTTCGGTGGATGGTAAAAGTATTATGCAGATGAGCATGTTGGCGGCTACGGTCGGTACCCATTTAACCATTAAAGCCGAAGGATCGGATGCCGCCCGGGCGTTAGAGGCATTGAAAGTCCTGGTTGAAGAACGTAAATTTGACGAGCCTGCCCCGGGTCAATAAATAATGGGATGAATCGTTATGGATATTAAAAAAGGGATAGCTGTTTCACCCGGTTTCGCGATTGCCAAATCGCTGATCATCGATTCGGAGGATTATCGTATTCCTCGTCGCGTAATCAAGCCGTCCCGCCGTATGGTTGAGGTCCAACGTGTTCGCAATGCCTTCAAAGAAGCTGCTCAGGAATTGACCGAACTGGAAGCCGGGCAGATCGAACAGCGTAATATCAAGGATATATTCGCGGTTCACCTTAGATTTCTAAAAGATCGCAGCTTACGCAAGCAAATTACGGATATGATCCATTCGGAGCAGGTGACCGCGGAATATGCCGTTTCGACGACGTTACGTGATATTGCGTCGCATTTCATGAAGTCCGGCGATGCCTATATCAGTGAGCGTGCGGCCGATATTTATGATATCGAACGGCGGCTGCTGCAAAAGCTTTTGGGCCGAAAACGCGAGGATATTGAGCATCTCAATGAGGAAGTCGTGGTTGTCGCGCGTGAATTAAGCCCCACACAGACGGCCGGATTCAATCGTCAGTTTGTCAAAGGCATTGCGGCCGACGCGGGCGGGCGGACCAGCCACGCGGCGATCGTTGCGCGTTCCTTGGGTATCCCGGCTGTTGTGGCATTGGAGGATTTTTCGGAGATCGTTCGCGGCGGTGATACGATTATTGTCGATGGTAATCGCGGGATCGTGATCGTCAATCCGACCGCCGATGCGATGCAGCAATATGAAGAGAGTTCGCGGGAATTCATCGAGCATGAACAACGGCTCGATACGATTCGGACCAAGCCCGCTCAGACCCGGGACGGTGTCAATATCACGATGCTGGGCAATATTGAATTTCCGGATGAGGCCGAACTCGTCTTGGAAAAAGGCGGCGAGGGGATCGGACTATATCGTACGGAATTTCTGTATTTAGGCAGCCCGGAGGAACC
>CAZFDE010000116.1:0-6353 GCA_964517795.1 uncultured Pirellulales bacterium
AGATTCATCCTTTGAGCCTCCTTATCTGGGTGATATCGAATGTGCCGTATTTTTCATACGTGCGAATACAGATCGAAATCATCAGGGCCAGCGAACCAAGGCTGATGACGATCGCCGTCAGCACCAGCGCCTGCGGCAGCGGATCGACGCAGTTACGCAGAAATGAGCCGGCGATATCGCCGGTTGCGGCGTTGAGTTCGGCCCGATCCAAAATCGGCGCGGTACCGCCCATGCGAAAACCCAGCATGATCAAGAACAGGTTCACCGCATATTCCATGACCACGATGCCGATGACGATTTTGACCATGTTCTTTTTGACCACGGCACAGTACAGGCCCACCATAAACAGCAATAAACATAATGCATACAGCATGGTTTACTCCTCAGATTTTTTCAGTTCAGGCCGAAAGATCGACAATCCGACGATTACCAGAAACAGCGACGCCCCGACCTTCAGGCCGATCGCGATATTGGCCAGGGGGATCGTTCCGGCGCTGACCAGGTGAAACGCGGTATCTTTGTCGGCCAGCATATTTTGCTGCACGAAATTCCAGAAAAACGCATCCGCACCGTACCACAAGCCCGCCAGTGCGATCAGGATAAACAATAACGCCCCGAGGCAATCGATCCGTGAGGCCGCCCTGATCGATAGATTTTCCTCGGTGAATTCGCGCCCGTAAGCCAGCATCACCAGTACGTAGGATGAGGCCAGGATCACGCCGCCGGCAAAACCGCCCCCCGGGGTCAGGTGTCCGAAAAGAATGATATAGATGCCGAACAGGAAGATCAGCATTTTGACCCAGCTACTGATCGTTTTGACGATTACAGTCATACCTTTCATGATTCGATTTCCTCCAGTTGCTTGCGGCTTTGTTTTCGAAGCAGCACAGTGGCGCCGATAATGGATGTGAACAGAACCGTTGCCTCACCCAATGTGTCGTATGCCCGAAAGTCCAGGATCACCGAAGCGACCAGGTTGGCGGCACCGGTTTTCTGCAGACCCTGCTGGATATAACGTTGCGAGGCGGCGTCATCGACACGGGCGAAGACCGGTTCACCGAAATTCGGGAAGGTGGTAAAGACATGAAGTGCCGTTACGAAGATCACCAGGATCACCACGATCGAGACGACCATTCCGAAAAATTCCCGGTCACCGCTGATAAACGTCAGGTCACGCGCAATGGTCGCGCGGATCAGGATGATCAGTCCGAGCACCTCGACGACGATCTGGGTGATCGCAATATCCGGCGCCCGTAAGAATAAGAACATCAGCGATCCGCCGAAGCCGATCGCGCCGACGCAAATCACCGCACTGAGTAAATTGTCCGTTTCCACCGCCACGATGGCGGCAATGAGAATGAACAAGAGTAATAGATAGAAAACAGTCATCTTATCCTCACCAAATTTCGCAAATTGCAAATAATATAATCAGTAACCCGATGGTTACCCATGTCAAATACATTGGCAGCAATCCCGAATGCAGCCATTTGAGAAAGCCGGTCAGTGCCAGGCCGCATTTACCACCGAGGTGATACAGGTCAAAGTAGCCTTTTTCCTGTCCCTTATAGAGACCTTTGAGGCCCTTCATATTCGAGACAGTTTTATAAAAATGAGTGCCCGGCACGATCATGGCATCGTTATCCTGTTTTTCGCCGCAGTACCAGGTAGAGGTGGTGCGGACTTTCTGGCCGGCCCAGGCATACAGCAGGATCGCTAAACCAACCACCAGACCCAGGATCAACAGACCGGTCGCCAAAACCGAATCCCATTGGCCGTAAATGGCCGCGGCATCGATCCGCAGGGCCGGCAGAATGAACCAGTTCAGCGGCAGATGATAGAAAATTCCGAAAACCACACACAACAGTGCCAACACGCCCATCGGGACCAGCAGGATAAAGGGTGCTTCTTTGGTCTCTTTGAGCCGTTCCGGACATCGGCCCAAAAATACAGAATGCAAAATCTTGACAAACGAGGCCAGCGTCAGTGCACTGCCGAACATCGCAGCCACCAGCCACAAGGGCCATAGGTTACTGGCCTGCATCTGAATAATACCCTGATAGACCATCCACTTGGACGCGAAGCCGTTGAACGGCGGCACGCCGGAAATACTCAACGCTGCGATCAGGCAGCATCCGAACGTCCAATTCATCTTGTTGCCCAGCCCGCCGAGTTCATCGAGTTCGGCGGTACCAGTTTGCTGCTCAACCGCGCCGCCGGCCAAAAACAGACAGCTTTTGTAAATCGCGTTATTGAGCATATGAAAAATGCCGCCGGCGATCCCGACCGGGGTGCCGGTCGCGATCCCCAGAATCATATAGCCGACTTGACTGATGGCATGGTATGAGAGCAGTTTTTTGAGATTGTGCTGGACCATCGCGATCATCACAGCAATGATCAGTGTTGCGGCCCCGATAATCGCCAGCACTAATTGCAGCGGGCCGGATTGGATCACGAAAAAGCGGGTAACAATTACGACCAGCAGATAAATCCCCAGCAGTTTGTCAATTGCGGCCGGTAGTAACGCCATTACCGATGTCGGTGCATACAGACCGCTGTCCGGCAGCCAGGTATGCAGCGGCATCGCGCCGGCCTTGGTAATCGCCGCCAGCATCAAGAGTAAAAACGCGATAATCGGGATCGCCGAAGCGGTTGCAAGCGGACTGGAGGGGTAATGGAAACTGCCTTTTAACAGCCATATCATCACAATGCCGAGCAGAAAGGCCGCATCCGAAGCGCCGATCATCGCAAAGCTCTTGGTGGCGGCGAAGTTGGCGTTCTTGCCGCCGGTGGCGATCATCAGGTACAGCGAGGCGGTAACGATCTCCCAGAAGATCAGCAAAAATAACAGATGGTTCGAAAGCAAAATTCCCGCCGAGCCGCCGATGGTCAGCAGCATCGCGCCGTAAAATTCGCATTGGCGTTTCGCACCGGCCATCGCCTTGAGCGAATACAGGCCGATCAGGACGCCGAAACCGCAGGAGAACATCAGGATAAATGTCCCCAGTGATTTGGCGCTGAGCATCAGTTCGAGGCTGAAATTTTCCAGTTCAAACAGCATCCAGTTGAAATCCGTCGCCCCGGTTTGGTGGATCTGGATTGCAAGGACGAGTGTGTAAATGCTGATGATCAGTGCCGCCAGCTTAGTCAATCCCTTAAGCATGTTGGGGATAAACATCGCGATAAAGCCGGCGATCAGCGGCAGGAAAACGATCACGCACATCGGATTTTGCCAGAATGATTCGGTTGTCGGCATCAGATTTCTCCGTTACAGAATTTCCTTTTTCAGTCGTGCGGTTTTCTCACGACTCATTTTCAATAATTGGTCATAGCCGAGGATCAGCTCATTGCGGCTGTCCACGACCGCGATCCGCTCGGTGCAGCTATAGCATGGATCGACCGCTGCCAGGGTAATCGTCACATCCGCGATATGCTCGCCGATACAGGATGCCTTAAACGAGGGGACATTGACATAGCTGGGTGCCCGGACCTTGTGTCGGATCGGGCGGTTACCGCCGTCACTGCGGACATAATGGAACGTCTCGCCGCGCGGAGCCTCGGCATGACCGGCGCCTTCGCCGGGCGGGATTTCCTTGACGTCAACCGCGACCGGGCCTTTGGGCAGTTTTTTCAGGGCTTCGCGAATTATTTTGACAGCTTCAAGGGTTTCCAGCAGCCGCACGACCGCTTTGGCAAAGACATCCCCTTGGTCCTGCACGATGACGTTCCATTCGAGATCACCGTACATCGCATAGGGGTCGTCACGACGAACATCGATCGGTACACCGCTGCCGCGAGCCGTCGGGCCGGTAACTGCATAAGCGATTGCATCTTCTTTCGTTAAGATACCGACGCCTTTGAGCCGGGCGTGCAGAACCGGGTCATCGAGGACGGCTTTGGTAAGCATTTCGGTTTTCTTTTCAATCTCATCCAGTTCTTTATTGATCTTGGGGATCAGTTCATCGGGGATATCCTCGCGGCAGCCGCCGACTTTGACATTACCGTAATTATTTCGGTTGCCGGTGATCGCTTCCAGCAGATCGAGAACCGGTTCGCGGTACTTCCAGGCCCACATAAATACCGTATCATAACCCAGGAAGTGACCTCCGAGGCCAACCCATAACAGATGACTGTGAATGCGTTCGAGTTCGTTGATAATGGTTCGTACGTAAAGGGCCCGTTCGGGCGGGGTGATGCCGGCGATCTCCTCGACCGCCTGAACATAGGCCAACGGGTGCGAAGCCGAACAGATGCCGCAGATCCGCGAAACCAGAAACGGGACCTGATCGAATTGCAGCGTTTCGCTGACACCTTCGATGCCGCGATGGTTGTAGGAGATCCGGACATTGATATCGGTGACGGTCTCGCCATCGACGGTGAGCTGAAAATATTCCATTTCCTCCTGCAGCGGATGGAACGGTCCGATCGGGACAACAGGTTTTTTGACAGTCGTTTTCATTTTTTCACTTCTTTCCTCAATGGATATACCCCTTGCGGCCAGTCGTCGCAAAGGACAAGCCGTTTGAGATTCGGATGGTTGATAAAATCGATGCCCATAATGTCGTGCATCTCGCGTTCGATCCACTCGGCGCCGGGGATGATCGGCGTGATGGATTCGACGGCGGGATGCTCACGATCACGAATGAACGCTTTTATATTGATCACACAACCGGTCTGATCGTAGCTGTAATGATAAACGATCTCGAAGGTGTCTTCGTTATCCACGGCCGTGGCGATGACGAAGCGGGCCTTGACATCCTGGAACAGAAAGCGGTTGACCTCGAAGCTGTTCTGCGATTCGCAGTGCAGAAAGATCCGCTTGTCCGATTTCCTGTCGATCGTGATGAGTTTGTCTTTGATCGTTTCGAGTTTGGCTTCTAATTCCTGTTGGTTCATTTTATATTCTCTTTTCTAAAGTTATATCGCGGCCAGCGCCTTGACGACACCGGACATGATCGCTTCGGGTTTGGGCGGACAGCCCGGCACATAGGCGATAATCGCATTGGGATCGACCTCGCGGATGACCTTATCGACCGGCCCAACCACGTGATAGCCGTCCTTGAATATGCCGTTCTCACAGCCGCAGGCCCCGATCGCGAAGACCACGCAGGGCTTGGGCGTCTGCAGATACACTTCCTTGAGCCGTTTGGCCGCCTGGGCGGTGACCACGCCGGTGACCAGCAGCGCATCGGCGTGCCGCGGCGAGCCGACGAGTTTGACGCCGAGCCGCTCGACGTCGAATTTCGGCGTCAGGCAGTTGACGATCTCGATATCACAGTTATTGCAGGCGCCGGTATTCACGTGAAATACCCACGGCGACTTTTTGAGTGACCACATTTTCCAGCCCATCATCATTCCTTTTTATAACCAGCCTATTTCGTAATGTTGCCCGACCATTGCCAGCACCACGGCGACGGCCGCCAATAGCCCGCAATACAGCCAGAAGAATCGCATCGCCTGGTCGATTCGAACGCGGGGATTGGTATTTTTAATTAAGATAATCAGAACGAGTATCACAACATATTTGCCGATGCTTGCCGCGATAGCACCGCCTGAATTCAGGTCGAAACCGCCGAGAAAGACAATCTGTAAAAACAGCGGCAGGGCGACCAGCATCATCGCCTGCATGATCTTCCATATTCCCAGCAGCGCACCGGAATATTCGATCAGCACGCCGCCGGCCAGTTCGGTTTCGGATTCGGCGATGTCGAACGGCACGAATCCCAGTTTGGCCTGAACGCATAATAGTGACACAATAAAACCGATGAACCCGGAGATGCTCAAAACGTGGGCATTCTCGGCAATGGTTGCCAGGCCTAATGCACCACCGGTTTTGACCAGTACCACGATCAGGCTCAACAGCAGCGGCAGTTCGTACCCGATGACCATTTTCATCTCGCGGCTGGTGCCGATCGCGGCGTGGGTACTGGCGCTGGCACTGCTGCCGAGGATCAACGCCAGTGACGGAAAGACCAGCAGATAAACCGCGACGATCACATCGCCGACAAACGCCTGCTGCGGCAGGAAAATGATGTGCAGCAGCATCGTCGATAGCAGCAATACCCCTGCGAATCCGGCCAATGGCGCAAAGATGAACATCATGCGGTTACCATCCTCGGGTATGAGGGTTTCCTTGCCCATGAGCTTGACGACATCGTAAAAGGGCTGCATTATGGGCGGGCCGATGCGCCACTGGACCAGTGCGCTGACCTTGCGCACGAAATACGATGCGATCAGGCCCACTGCGACTGTGCCGATAAACCCCGGCACGATCAGCCAGAACAGATGATTCAGTGCAATATTCATTTTTTAACCTTTTCCTTTTCGGTAATAAAGGGTTCCCAAAGCTGGCCGCC
>CAZFDE010000117.1:0-6302 GCA_964517795.1 uncultured Pirellulales bacterium
TACTGCATATACGCAAAAAACAACCTTCACAGAAATTTATGAAATATTCGGGCTATAGATACCCCACACACGGCGACCGGTCTGAAAAAGCAGCAATTCACAAATAGGAAGCAATAGAATAATCTCAATGATGTAGGCAATCCGGCTGCGAAATAACAGGCCAAGCCCCGCAAGAAAAGAAATAACGCAAAGGACAAGAAACCATGTTGAGGACGGCTTAAAATTAACCGCGGCAAGATAACCCAAAAATGCCGAACCGGCCATCTGGAGAGCGACAAACGCGTTAATCCATTTTTTTATCATCGTGAAAAAATGATCGTACAGATTTGCCTCTAATACCCGCCAAGATAGCGATATGTTCAAAAGTTTTATATTTTTATCTTTGGATTTGTTATGTAGAAACACACGCAATGTCATTGCGAAGGCCCCAAGGGCCGCGGCAATCTCGGATTTTGGGCCGCAGAGATTGCTTCGCTTCGCTCGCAATGACCATCAATAAGCATCATTTCTACAGACCACTTTGGTTTTTTAACTTTCCAGTTTTCGTCTCGACCTGCGACTGAACCAATCCATTATTCATTCATCCGCAATGGCTTATGTAAAAATGCGATTTAGGCTGAAAACCGTATAGTATAGCGCAAAAGAAAAAGGGATGTCATCCTGACCGCCATATATCTTTTATATACATGACGATCTTCACCCATTCATTATTTTTATTTTTTGCATAATCTTCATATATCACTAACCTGATTTCATTACCTTGATTATTTTTAACTCTGCCAAGATTGCGCATTTTCCTACTACACCATGAATAGTCAAAATCATTCGTTAGGAGTTCGCGCCTGCCACCGATTCCCGTTATAAGTTCTACTTCAAAAATTTCGGGGTATTTACCAAAAACCTCTAAAACTTTTGGTGAATCGGTGTGTATCCCTTCCTCGATTCCCATATCATTCTTTATAATTTGTTTAAGAAAAGCAATTTCCTCAGCATAAATGTTTTTTATATTTTTTCTTCTGGCATAATCTGGTGTTGAAAAATATATTGTGGCCCAGAAAAGAATGCACATGCACACCGCTACCCCAATCCAAGAAGATGATGTTTTCGTCCAAAATTTTATTTTTTCTGTTCGCAGAATAACGATCAAGAGAATAAAGTTGAGCAAACTCCACGCAAAAAGAATAGCTGTCCATGGCCAATAAAAAGGATTATTTTGCATAGACAATTCTTGGAAATTTGTAAAATAAGGGTAGTCCAGCAAATGAAATATAATTGTCAGTAGCTCACTAATCCACCCGACAAACATAAAAAAAATCCCCCATTTATATGCAATAGAACTGCCCTCAATGATGAAAGAAGCTAGAATATATAACAATATAACTCCCACGTCAACACGTCGGTATATAACTAAGTATCCCAAGAATACGAAAGCCGCTTGTAGCAAAATAGAAAATCTTACAAATTTATTTTTTTTCATTGCAATCTCTTTTTACGAGAATTCAAAGATTTTCTATATAATTCGAAATTGCCCACAGAGCGTGCGGATCTGCGTGCGCATCTCGGCGGCAAATTGATCGTCGAGTACGAAATCGTTATTGGCTTTGGGCTTGGTGTTTCGCAGGACCTCATCGAGCATGGCGGCGATCTGCCGCATCTCGGTATCGCCCATGCCCTGACGGGTAACGATCGGGGTGCCTAAGCGAATGCCGCTGGCGACACTGGCCGGGTGAGGATCGTAGGGGAGTTTATTCATATTGACGACGATCCCGCACTGCTCCAGCGCGTTTTGCGCGATCGCACCCGTGAGGCCGTTGCGGAAATTCGCGATATTGATCAGGACCATATGCGTGTCCGTATCGCCGGTAACGACATCGAAACCGAATTCCTTGAGCTGCGCGGCGAGCGTTTTCGCGTTGGCGATGATAGCAAACTGTCGCCTGCGATAGTCATGGTCGAGGCATTCTTTGAAGAAGACCGCCTTGGCCGCGATGTGGTTGAGATACGGCGTACCCTGAACGCCGGGGAAGGTCGCTTTCTGGATATGGCCGGCGAGCGTGCGGGTCTTGCCCCAGAGGGTCGCTTTCGTATCGAAATCACGACCCATCAGGATAATCCCGCCCCGCGGCCCGCCGGGTTTGTAGGTGCTTGAGGTCGTGAAGTGGGCCTCGTCGATCGGCGAGGGGTGTGCGCCGGCCATAACCAGCCCGGCAATATGCGAAACGTCGGCCATCAGGTACGCCCCGATCTCATCGGCGATCGAGCGGAACTTGGCGAAATCGATCGTCCGCGGATACGCACTGGCACCGCAGATAATCAGTTTCGGCCGAAATTTCAACGCGTGCAGGCGAATCTGGTCGTAATCCAGCAAAAAGGTCTGCCGCGAGACGCAATAATGCTCGACCTCAAAGTGCCTGCCCGCCCATGCGATGCTTTCGCCGTGCGAGACGTGCCCACCCTGGGCCATACTCAGGCTCAGAATGTTATCGCCTTTTTCGAGGATCGCATTGATGACGATCTGGTTGGCCTGTGTGCCCGAATGCGGCTGAACATTGGCATATTTCGCACCGAACGCTTCTTGGGCCCGTTCGATCGCGAGATTTTCGATTTGGTCCACGACCTCGCAGCCGCCGTGAAACCGTGCCCCGGCAAAGCCCTCGGTCGTTTTGTTCTGAACCACCGACCCGAGTGCCGCCAGGACCGCCCGGCTGCACTGGTTCTCCGCGGCGATCAACTGCAATGTGCTGGTCAGCCGCTCGTATTCGTTTCGGATCAGTTCATAGGTCGCCGGGTCGTTTTTGCGCAAAACATTGAGAAGCCCTTCGTGATAGCCTTCGAAACCCCCGGATCGCTGCTGCTGGTGGGTGATGAATTCATAGACTTTGCTGGAAGACGTCCGTGTCGTTTCGATCTGTCTGAACTGCTGAGACCCTGCCATGTCCTTATTCAATCCCTTTCTAAGGAAAAATCCGAAATCCGAATATCGAAATCCTAAACACTATCGGATTGTAAAATACCACCTCGAAGGTTAAACTTCTATTATAAAATCGGCATTTTTATGAAAATCCGTTAAACAAGCGGAGAATATCGTTAAAGGTTACATACAATGCCAGCGTGAGCACCAGTGCCAGGCCGACATACAGTAATGCTGCCTGTATTTTCTCGGGGACCGGCGAGCCTTTGATTTTTTCGATCAGCAGCATCACGATATGCCCGCCGTCGAAGGGCAGCATCGGCAGTGCGTTAAAGACCGCGATAAACACGTTGATCAATCCCAGAAAATAAACGTATTCGATCAGCGGCCGTTCACTGACGATCGTAAAACTCAAATGAATAATTCCGATCGGGCCCTGGAAATTGGCCGCACTGATCGCCCCCATCACAAACCGCAGCAATGTGATATACGCCGTCTTGATAAAACCGACTCCTTTGTCGATCCCCATCCGCATCGCTTCAACGGTCCCGGACGCCTTGTAGAGGCGTTCCATCGGCTTAAACGGAATAGAATCACTCAGACGGGTCCGAACAGTGACAAACCGGTAAAAATCCTCGACATTTAATTGAACGGTTTCCCGGCGGTCTTTGTAACGCCACTGGACCGGGATCGACTCGCCCGTATTGGCGCGAAGGCGATCGATCACGTCATAGAAATCCGTCACAGCTTCGCCATTGACCGATTGAATCGTTGCACCGCGCGGGATATCCAGCCCCGGCACCTCGCCATTGGTGTCGATACTTTTGGCCATGACCGGATGGGCCATATCGAGTACAAGGGCAGCACCGATCATCACCGTTTTATTATTATCTGCGTCTTTGGTGCGTCTGGGAACCGCTTGAACCGAAACAATATTCTGATCCCGAATGACTTCGAGCGTTACCCGTTGATCGGCATGTTCGGTAATCACATCTTTCAATTCCCGATAGGTGGGGAAATTCACGTCACCGGCTTTGACGATAATATCCCCGGCCTGCGGCATGAGATTGGCATCTTCAATCGTTTGCAGTTTTTCGCCGGTAAACCAGCACCTTATTTTTTGCCAGAAACTCGGCTCAACGGGACTGAAAGCGGCGACCTTTAATCGCGGCACCATCGATCCAATATGACTCAAGGCCGCCTCGGTCAGCACCTTGTGATGTTCGGACCAACCGGCAAATGTATCCAGGCTTGTTTCCACCAGTTCGCCTTTGGGGCTACGCTCGACCACCACGTTCACATGGGCCTTGAGTGCTGTTTCGACGGCCTTGTCAAATTCCCAGACGTGATCGATGTTCCGCCCGTCAACGCCGCGAACACGATCACCGACTTCAAGACCGGTTTGCGATTTGAGCTGATTCGCATCTTCGGATTTCAGCTTGGGAATCACGGGCAACAGAGGCGGATAAATCCCGAATCCCTTCAGCGGTGAGCCGGGTAATTTCGTCGAGGTCAGCGAGAAATCTTCGGTGGTACCGTCTTGATGGCGGATCGTCAGCGTGGCGTTTTCATTCTTGGCTAAAAATACGGCCGTGGTCATGATATCCGAAAAATCCAGATTGTAGGAACGCCCGTCGATCGCGATGACCTCGTCACCGCCTTGAAGACCCGCCCGCTGGGCCGGCGAATCCGGGACAACGCCGCCGACCACCGGCGGCATCAGCTTGATCCCGTGAAGAAAAACCGCAATCAGGATCACCATGGCGAACAAGGCGTTGCAAATCACCCCCGCCGCAACGACGCGCATGCGAACAAATGGTGACTTGCGGGGGTAGGCCCGCGGATCATCGATATCCTGCACCGGTTTGGTATCGTCCTGACCGAGCATTTTGACAAAGCCGCCGAATGGAATCAAACCCAGGCAATACTCCGTATCACCGGCTTTTTGATTATCGCCGAAATGAAATTTGGCGAGACTGCCGTCGGCATCCTTGTCTTGCGGATCCGTGATCAAAAAACCGGGTAAAATACGCAGCCGCCGGCCTTTCTCGGTCCGCTGAATCCCGAACAGATACGGCGGAAAGCCGATCGAGAACCGTTCGACCTTGATATCCGAAAGTTTGGCAACGATGAAATGACCGAATTCATGGATCAATACGACCGTACCAAAGCCGATGATGGTTAAAAGGATATTGCTGAATTTATCAATATTCTGTATGATCAGCGACACGACTGCAATCACGATCAACAGCAGCATCAACAGCCGCGAACGATTCTGCATCGGAATTTTTTCTTTGATATTGGGTACATCCTGCGGCGGATTTTGATCGTTTTGTTCTGTCATTCAGTTTCCTTATGCTAAGTGCTTACTTTCACCGATTGGCGGACATGATTTCTGGCCCAGGCATCGACCTCAAGCAGATCGCCCAATGTCTTTTCGGCTTTTACCTCGTGATTGTTGAGACAATCTTCGATCAATTCGCTGATCCGGCAAAATGCGATCCGCCCGGCCAGGAAGTGTTCGACGGCCGCTTCGTTGGCCGCATTGAACACCGCCGCCGATGTGCCGCCGATCCGCGCGACCTCGAATCCAAGTGCCAGTGTCCGAAAAACCTCCAGATCGGGCTTCTCGAAAGTCAGCGAACCGATCCGGCCCAGATCCATTCGCGATGCGATCCCTTTTTGCCGAAAAGGATATGTCAGGGCATACTGGATCGGCACGCACATATCCGGCAGACCCATCTGGGCAATCACCGAGCCGTCGATGAACTCGACCATCGAATGAATAATCGATTCGGGATGGATCAGGACATCGATCTTTTCGGCCTCGACGCCGAACAGCCATCGTGCCTCGATCACTTCCAGCGCCTTGTTCATTAATGTGGCCGAGTCGATCGTGATCTTCGGGCCCATATCCCACGTTGGGTGCGCCAGGGCCTGCTCGACCGTTACGCTTTCGACCTCTTTTTTGGTTGCGCCGCGAAACGGTCCGCCCGACGCGGTCAGAATAATTTTGTGCACCTCGTCAATCGTACCCGACTGCAGCGATTGGAAGATAGCGGAGTGTTCGCTGTCCACCGGCAGGATCTGTGCCCCGGTGTTCGCGGCCGTCTTCATCAGCAGTTCGCCCGCGATGACCAGCGGCTCTTTGTTGGCGATGGCAATGCGTTTGCCGTTTTCGGCCGCCGCCAGTACCGCGCCCAGCCCTGCTGCACCGACCACCGCCGCCAAAACGGTATCGATATTGGCATCCGAAGCGATTTGGGCCAAACTGTCCGGGCCGACGAGTATCTCGGCATCAATCGAACCGGCAATCTCGCGAAAGGCCTCGGCCCGAAGGGAGGTTCTAGGAGATGGAAAGCCGCCTGTTGAAAAAACACGTCGCGGCCAC
>CAZFDE010000118.1:0-6187 GCA_964517795.1 uncultured Pirellulales bacterium
TTTAACAATAGGAGTATCGCATGGGATTATTATGGGAAATCGTGCAGAGCGGTTTCATTTATGACCAGAAATGTAAGTCGGACTCGTTAAATGACCGGGTGCAGTTTCTCGAACAGCAGTTATCGCAGACGCAGCAAACGATACGAAACCTGGTACGCCAGATCGAAAAACTGCACCAGATGGATATCGACAGGGACGGCAAGATCGGCTGAACGAAGCAAAAAACACCTGAACCTGAGCCGTTTGAGAATCGTAAAAATGGCGGTAACTTGTAAATAAGCCCGGGATTTGCTATAATACGGCCTGTTATTTGTTCAGAATCCTAAAAAATTATCGGAGAATTAATATGAAACGTAAAGGGTTATTGATCGGCATGATCATTGGATTGGGGCTCATGTGCGGTTGTCAATCATCACAGACGGCAGAGCAGACAAAACCGCAAATTCAATCAAAACCTGCCGCACCTGTTCAGGCCGCACCCCCTGCGGCCCAAACAAGCCATCATGACGACCATAATGCGCTGACCGAATATGAAGATGTCAATCTGCCGGAAGATGCCGAAGGCATCGAATTGGTGCATAGTGAGGACGTCAACGGCCCGCGGCTGGCATTCGATTCGCATGTCTATGATTTCGGCGAGATGGGCACCGGCCGTCACCAAACATGTCAATTTAACTTTACCAATAAAGGCCAATCCGTTCTGCGAATTCTCGAGGTCAAAACCAGTTGCAGTTGTACCGCACACAATCTGCCCAAAAAAGAGTTTCAGCCCGGAGAAACAGGTACCCTGAAGATCAACTATCGCTCGGGCGCACGGGCCGGGCGTAAAAGCAATCGTGTCTATGTCGTCAGCAACGACCGCATTAATCCTAAGATCCTGCTGACCATCAAAGCCAATGTGGTGGACAAAGTTGTTGTCAATCCCCGTACATTGAACCTGACGCTCAAAAACGAAAACGCCGGCTGCCCGAAGATCACCCTCTCCAGCGCCGACAAACAGCCGTTTTCCATCCAGCGCGTATCCTCCACCGGAAACAGCATCCACGTTGATTTCGATCCCCAGGAGAAAGCGACCGAATTTGTTCTGCAGCCCAACGTGGATGTCGAAAAGCTGGCCAAAGGGCTCAACGGGCGGCTGACATTCAAATTGTCTCACCCCGAATGCGACCAGGTCGTGCTCACGTTTAAGGCACTGGCCGAATACGAGATCGATCCGCCTTCCCTGCTGGCCTTCAACGCCGAACCGTCCAAGCCGGTCAGGCGGGAAATGTGGATACTCAACAATTATGGCGATACATTCGAGATCGAGTCGATCACCAGTCGCGACGGCTACATCAAAGTCCTCGAGCAGCAGAAAGTGGACCAGCGTTATAAATTGAGCCTGGAAATTACGCCGCCCGAGCGAGACAGTAAAAGAGCCCGGTTTTTCACCGACATACTTAATATAACCCTTAAAAACGGTAAAACCCTTGATGTGGTCTGCCGCGGCTTCTATAAGCGGCAAACTTGAGAAAACTGTCGAGATCGCCGATTATGGGGTATGGAACAAAATCCATTGTGCGTTGTCAAACTAAAGGATTGGAGATAACACAATGGTCAAGACATTACGGATAACGGGTATTTTAGCGGCCGTGCTGGGATTTGGTTTCCTGGTCTTTGCGGCGGTCTATGGGGTCGAACCCGATCCGCAGGTCGAAAAGTTCCTGGCCTCTGAAAGCGTCGTCGAGCAATTCAAAAAACAATCGAAAACGCGCCAAAACGAGGGGTTATCCGTACAGGAATCGCCATTGGTCCAACAGGCGATCGACTTCAGCCGATATCTCAATCCGCCGGTTTCGGCACCGCCTCCGCAGCCGACTAACCGAACGTCTGCACGTACAGCCCGGCCGACACCGCCTCGCCCGACAACGGTCTCGGTGAAATTCGATTTGGTGGGCACCAGCGTTCACCCCAAAGACCCATCGAAATCCCTGGCATTGATCAATCAGCCCGGCTCCGGCTACCGTTGGGTCCGCGAGCAGGACCAGATCAGCCATCTGGTCATCGAACAGATCAAAGACGGTGTGGTGGTGGTTCGCGACGGCCAAAATACGTCCGAGGTAACACCAAACCGTCCGCGAGAAAAGAACTTCGTCGTGCGCGAATACCGCGGTGATCAAGTCATCGAATTGGGAGCGTACGATGACAGCGATTCGCCTTCGTCCTCATCCCAACCGGCTGAAATGATGAGTACGCCCACTGCGGGCGCTTCCCCGCGGCCGAGACCTCGGGCAGGTTTACGCCCGACGGCACAACAGACACAGCCCCAGCCGAAACCCCGAATCGAGGATGATCCCGAAGCATTGAATGAATTAATCCAGGGCTTGCAATCGATGCAGCAGGATGTTGCCAACGAAGAAGGGGACAGCGAGAATCTGGCGATGATGAACGAGATCCTGACCGATCTCAAAGAAATGCAGGTCTCCGAAGACGAGGCCAACGAACTGGGCGAACTCGGCGAGATGCTCGAGGAATTGGCCGACGATAACGAACTTCCCCAAAACCCCAACGATCTTGGCGAAGAATAAGATTGCTCTATGGTGCATAATCCGCCGAACGAGTTGAACCGTATAGACACACCAACATCCGTCCATGCGTGTCGATCACAGTGCTTCTATTCTTGATCGCATCATTCATTCAATGTGGATGGATGCGGCGTTGATTGCAAAGATGATTATGATGCAATGGCAATTCGATGTTTTTCTGAAGAAAAGACGAGTATTTTGCTTGTTTTTGAGATTTTTGCGACCGGATCGCCGATCTATACGTAAGAAGAGCAAAATGGACTTGGTAAAATAGTAAAATTTGGTATAATGCATAGTTTCTGGAATAATTGATATGCATACAGCCGTAACATCCATTGACAATCAAGATATTTATGTAATCAGCGACCTGCACAGCGGCAACGGATCCCGCCGCGATAATATGGGCCTGCGCAACCGAAAGACAGACCTGTTCCGGTTTCTCGATTATGTCGAGGCCTGCAAGGGCCAATTGATCGTCCTCGGCGATCTGATGGAATTGTGGCGATGCAAATTACAGGATGTTGTCGAAGCGCACGACGATATCCTCGACCGGCTGGCCGCCATGGATGCGATCTATATCCTTGGCAATCACGACAAGAAGATCAGCGAACTCGGCGGTGCGAATGCAATGCATCCGTTTTTGAATGACTTCCACGAGACGTATTTCTGCATGATCGGCGGCCGCAAGTTCAAGTTCATGCACGGCCACGAATACGACCCGTTCATCCACGACCGCTTTCGCAAATGGATCCGTATCTTCAGCCCGGTGGCATATGCCATGGAATATCACAACAATGTCTCGGCCGCCGCCAAAGACGCACTCTCGAATGTCCTGCTGGAAGCGGGCGAGCAGATTCTGCACGGCTGGCATTTTGTCTCGCGTCGCAATAATAAAGCCGCCCTTGATGTGCTGGACCTGCCGGATGAGGGCACCGACCGCCTGCGACGCCCGACCCGGACTAAAAAAATGCTTTCTCGTTATTATCGCGATCGGATGGACGATGTGTATGACATTGCCGTCGTCGGCCACACCCACAAGCCCGGCCAATTCGGTCAATGGTACTTCAACAGCGGTTCATGGACCGGCTACACCCATAACTTCCTGCGGATCCGACCGGACGGCCGGATCGACGTGCTGGACTGGACCAATGCCGGGCCGGTACCCAATACCGACCGGCTCGCCTGCTGAGCCGTCGTTCAGTCAAAATAGAATAGCCGCCGCCTCGAATTTTGGCCCATCCCGCATGGTTTTTGGCTAATATTTTGGGTTTTTTTGGCTCGAAATGCAGATTAACCAAAAACTCATCGACTTTGAACGTCCGGATAACATTTAAAACCGATATTTTATTAAAAACCAATTTTTTTCGAATTCCTTTCAGGAGTCGGGCTAATCGAAAACCAAGAACTATATGTGATCAGCGACCTGCACATCGGCGACGGGTCGAAGCGGGACAACATGCGGCTGCCCAACAAGAAGCAGCGACTGTTCCGGTTTTTGGACTTCGTCGAAAAACGCAACGGTCAACTCGTCGTCGTCGGTGACCTGCTGGAGTTGTGGCGGTGCCGGCTGGAGAACATCGTCGAGGAACATGAGGATATTCTCGACCGGCTCTATGCGGCCAATGCGATCTATGTCCTCGGCAATCACGATCTGGATATCCAGCACTGCGGCAAAGATGAAAGTCAGTATCACCCGCTGCTGGGCCAGTTCCATCATACGTTTTTCCGCACAATCGGCGGCCGCAAATTCAAATTCATGCACGGCCACGAACACGACCCGTTTATCCGCGAGAGCTTTCGCAAATGGATCCGTCTGTTCAGTCCGTTCACATATGCCCTGGAATATCACAGTAACAGTACCGCGGTCGCCCGGGATGTCGCCTCCGATATCCTGCTGGAGATGGGCGAGCAGATCCTGCACGGCTGGCAGTGGATATCGCGACGGTTTAACAAGGCTGTCCATGAAGCATACTGTTTGCTGCCCGCAGATGAAATGAACCGCCTGCAGCGGCCGATGCGAACACGAAAAATGCTCAGCCGCTATTACCACGACCTGCTCGAAGGGCTTTACGATATCGCGATCGTCGGCCATACGCACAAGGCCGGCCAGTTCGGGCAGTGGTATTTCAACAGCGGTTCATGGACCGGCCGCACCAATAATTTCCTGCATATCCGGCCCGACGGTCAGATCCAGGTCCTCAACTGGACCGACGAGGGTGCTCTGCCCAACACCGACCTGATTGCCTGTTGACAGAACTTCCTCTGAGAGCTAAGCTTAGCGGTTTAGGATACGTCAAAGTCGTTAAGTATGACAGGATCGTAATGGCAAAAATCGTTTACGGCGTCGCGGGCGAAGGATTCGGCCATAGCAGCCGCTCGCATCTGATCGGACAAAAACTCATCGAAAGCGGGCACGATGTGCTTTTTGTCGCCTCCCGCAAGTCGCTGAATTACTTAAGCCAGTATTTCCCCGGCCGCGTCAAAAAAGTCCACGGTCTGAGTTTCGCTTACAAAAACGGTACGCTTTCGCCCGTCCGTACCATTACCGAAAACATCAAACGTTTTCCCGACGGCCACCGCACCAACAAATCGCTCTATAGCGATTCCATCGAGTCATTCAATCCCGATCTGGTCATTACGGACTTCGAGCCTTTCATCGCGTGGTGGGCCTGGCGCAACCGCGTGCCGTTTATCAGTATTGACCACGAACATATGCTGACGCATTGCCGGCTCGAGCACAGTTGGCGAAACCTTGTTGCCCAACTCAACGCCTGGTTCGTCACGAAATTCTATTACCTCGGCGCCCGCGCATACGTGGTCGTCAATTTCTTCAAAGCACCCTTAAAGGGCAAGGCGACCGTCCTGGCGCCGCCGATCATCCGCCCGCAGGTTCGCCAGGCCCGGGTCAGCAAAAACAATCACATCGTCTGCTATTCGACCGATTACGAGAATCTGCACAACCTTAAGGCAACGCTCAAGCAATTCCCGAAAACACAGTTTCTGGTGTACGGGCTTAACGAAGATTTCCAGGAAGATAACTGCACGTTCAAGAAGACCTCGACCGAGGGATTCCTTAATGATGTCGGTTCCAGCAGCGGGGTCGTCGCGACGGCGGGATTCTCGCTGATCAGCGAAATGCTGCATCTTCGAAAACGCATGCTGCTGCTGCCGATCCTCGGCCAGTACGAGCAGATGATCAATTCGCATTACATCGAGAAATTGGGCCTGGGGATCTGGTCGCGGCGGCTGGATGTCGCGTCGCTGGGCCGGTTCCTCGAAAACGGCCGGTCGCTGGACGTGCAGGAAGATATGGTCCTGCGGCCGGACAACGACCGATTCTTCGACATCCTCAACGATGTCCTGGCCAAAATCAACCCCGCCATCACACTGAATTAAATGAATACCCAAAAGGCGAATGTTCATTCGTACGGGGCTATCATATGTCTTAACCAATGCGATTAGCGATCGACCGGATCTTTGCTCTGATTGAACGCATACCAATCTACTTTCCGGCTGATATACATCACGGTAGCTAAAGTCAGCAGCAATCCGATGCTCCCGGCGATTAATGCATAATCCTCCAACTGCAGAACAACGTAAAGATACGAATACAGAATGACCAG
>CAZFDE010000119.1:0-5946 GCA_964517795.1 uncultured Pirellulales bacterium
TGGCTGCTGAAAAAACATATCCCCTCGCTGAAGATGCGGGTTGCCAATGTGGTTGATTTGATGGCCTTGCTGCCGCACAACGAACACCCGCACGGGCTGGACGAACAATCCTTCGAATCGATTTTTACTAATGAAATACCGGTGATCTTTGCATTTCACGGCTATCCGCGGGTCATCCACGAATTGATCTATAAACGCCCATACGATGAACGGTTCCATGTGCATGGCTATATCGAAGAGGGGACGACCACCACCCCGTTTGATATGACAGTCTGCAATGCGATCAGCCGATACGACCTGGCGATCAACGCATTACAACGAGTGCCGCGACTGCGGTCGGAATCGGGTGATCTGATCCAGCATTTTCAAGAGAAACTCAAAGAACACCATGATTATATTCGCCACAGCGGCCAGGATATGCCCGAAATCCGCGAATGGAAATGGCGTTAAAGACAGCGATATATAATGTATGAGATAAGTCTATGAACATACTGGTCTTTAATTGCGGCAGTTCGTCGATTAAATACCTGTTGTGCCAAATGCCCCAGCAGAAAATCATTGCGCGAGGGATGATTGGCCGCATCGGTCACGAAAACGCCACATTCAAACATGTCGCGGGTAATCAAACTGTTGAGCGTCAAAGTAAGATCGAAACACACCAAGACGCGGTTTCATTGATATGGGAAATGATCCGCGGGCAAACAAGCGAATCAGTGGATCATACCAGTCGGATCAATGCCGTTTGTCATCGGGTGGTCCACGGCGGCAGTGATTTCGATGGACCGGTGCGGATCGATGAATCGGTGATCGATTCGATCGAGCGATTGATCCCGCTGGCGCCGCTGCATAATCCGCCGGATTTGGCAGGGATCAAAGCGGCAGGTCAATTATTGCCGGATGTTATACAAGTCGCCTGTTTTGATACGGCATTTCATCGAACGATGCCTGAGTCCGCCTATCTGTACGGCCTGCCTTATCAATGGTGTGCCGAATACGGGATTCGTAAATACGGATTTCATGGGATTTCCCATCGTTATGTGGCCGACAAAGCGGCTCAATGGCTGGGCCGAAAACTTCAAGACATGAATCTAATTACCTGTCATCTGGGCAACGGCTGCTCAATGACCGCGATCCAAAATGGTCGGTCTGTGGATACATCCATGGGATTTACACCGCTGGAGGGATTGATGATGGGTACGCGGCCGGGCGATTTCGATCCCGCTGTCATTTTTTACTTGCAAAAAAAAGGATTTCAGCCCGAGCAACTCAATGATATGTGTAACAAACAAAGCGGATTGCTGGGCGTTTCAGGTATTTCCAATGATATCAGAGATATTCTCCAGGCGGCCGAACAGGGCCATGAACGTGCCAAACTGGCCATTGATATCTTTTGCTATCGCATCAAAAAATACATCGGCGCCTATATGGCCGTTCTGGGCAGGCTGGATACAGTGGTTTTTACCGGCGGCATCGGGGAACATTGCCCGTTGATCCGAGCACAGATATGCGAGGGCCTCGAGCCGATGGGGATTGACCTTGACCGGGGGCGCAATACCGATGCCTTAAATCCGCATGCGGATATCATCAGCACTGATCAAAGCAAGATAAAGGTCATGGTGATTGCGACCGACGAAGAAAAAGCCATGGCAATTGACTGTTTCATTCTACTTAAATAAGGTTATAATATAGCTCAGATTTGATGGATCGTATATACAGAGTGATATACTATGGTTGGTATTATCGGTGTCATCGCGTTTATCACGGTTTTAGCGCTGTCACTTCTGTTCACACGGGTTGCGACAGTCGCTTTAACCATGACCGGCTTGGCTCATCAGGTTGCCAAATTCCAGGCCCGTTCGGCTTTTACGGGAACCGGCTTTACCACCAGTGAATCCGAAAAAGTCGTTACTCACCCGGTACGAAGACAGATTATCATGCTGCTGATGATCGTGCGAAGCGCCGGACTGGTAACGATTGTTATTTCTCTGATTCTTTCGCTGGCGGGTACTGGCAAGGGGATTACAGTTGTTTTTCGGTTGCTGTGGCTGCTGGGCGGTGTCTTGGCGATCTGGTTGATCGCCCGCAGTCAGTATATTGACCACTACCTGGGAAAAATCATCGAATGGGCACTGAGTCGCTGGACGGATTTGGATACCCGTGATTATGCCAGTCTCTTGCGGCTTTCCGGCCCCTATACGATCATGGAACTGCATGTGAATGAAGGGGATTGGCTGGACGGTAAAGATCTGAAAACCTGTCATCTCAACGAAGAGGGCGTGACGGTTCTGGGAATTACCCGAGATGACGGATCCTATGTCGGCGTGCCCCGGTCAAATACGGAAATTTTTCCCGGGGATACACTGCTGCTGTACGGACGTTCGGAGCAATTAGACAATCTGGACAAACGCCGTGCCGATGTGGCGGGAGACCAGTCCCACGACCAGGCCGTCGATCAACAGAATCTTTATATGGTTCAGCAGGACAAGCAGGAGACCGAACACAAACGAAAACGTCAAGTCCAGCGTCATTCATCATAAGGTATGCTAACTACCGCTGCATATTTTTTGTTATTTTTGTGGACACCGCCGCCGTCAGGGTAAATCGCATCGCCTCTTCGATACTCATATCGATTGCCTGAATATTGCCTTTGGGAACAAATAGGGTAAAGCCGCCCATCTGATAGCTCATCGGTAAGTAAACAGCGATGGTTTCACGATCACCAACTCCATCCGACAGATCGTTGAATGTGTCCCGTGTGACCAGTCCCATCATGCGGGCGCCGTTATCGCTCAGGGTAACCATGACGACTTTATCGAAATCTTTCTTCTTGGAGGAATCGAAGAAACGCATCAGGTCCCGCATCGACCCGTACAGCGATTGGATCAGCGGAAGTTTCTCCATCAATCGTTCACCCCATTCAAACAGTTTGCGAAATAGCCAGATGTGTAGCAAAAGGCCGATCCCTAAAATCATGATAAATCCCGCCGCTACGCCAATACCCGGAATATAAAGCGAATCGGGTAAAAATATCCGGATCAACCCCCCAGCACTGATTCGGCCGAAATCGCCAGCCAGTATAAGATATAGATCGTAACAACAACCGGCAAAATGGCCGCAAGACCCTGGATGAATAACTTACTGATTCGTCTCATGATCGCTCCTTGGAATAGGGTGTATTCAAAAAACTCCCCCGGTTTTGAAGCCGGGGGCTCTATATTAAACCCCGGTCCAACCGGGGGTTAATTGTTCACTTGTTAGGTACGGATGCTGTCGTATATGGATCGTAATTTTTCGGATGATTTTTTTAATGCGGCCTGTTCGTCGGGCCTCAGTTCACCTTCGATAATGCGCTCAACGCCGCTTTCACTGACAATACTCGGTACACTCAGGCAGATATTATGAATATCATATTCGCCCTCGAGCATCACCGATACGGTTAGAACACTGCTTTCGTTTCTCAGGATCGCGCCGGAAATACGAATCAGCGACAGCCCGATCCCGTAATAGGTGGATCCTTTATAGTCGATAATATGGTAGGCCGAATTGCGCACACGTTCGGCAATCTCTTTATGATACTGCAACGAATCGCACTGGTTGCATATCTCGCAATATCGCTGGATCGATACGCCGGCAATATGGGCCAGTGACCACGGCGTCACCTCGCTGTCGCCGTGTTCGCCGATCACATAAGCATGAACGTTGCGGGCGTCAATGCCGCAATGCCGACTGAGCATATATTTCAGACGGGCGGTGTCCAGGACCGTGCCGGAACCGATCACGCGATTACGCGGCCAGCCTAAGTGTTCCAGAGCCACTTGGGTGAGTGTATCCACCGGATTGGTGACCATGACCAGTATAGCCGTCGTTTTGTGCGGCTTGATCTGATCACAAATTGATTCGATAATCTTGGTGTTTTCCTGGATCAACGCATCACGCGATTGGCCGGATTTTTGTTTGGCCCCGGCGGTGACGACGATCATCTGGGCGTCTGCGCAGTCCGAATAATCCCCCTGTTTGATTTTTACCGGCGGGATAAACGGCAAACCATGCGACAGGTCCATAACTTCGCCCTCGACGCGTTTGCGATCAATGTCGATCAACGCGATCTCACCCGCCAGACCGGTGGACAGCAGGGCGTAGATATACGTCGTCCCTACCGCTCCCGAACCGATGACAACCACTTTTCTTTGTTGCGTTTGCATTTTTAACTTTTTAGAACATCCTCCTTAATCTATGTTTGAGCCAGCCTGACATCCTCATGTTCTTCCATGTCGATTTTCAGCGAGAGGAATTTGAGCATATCTTTCAGAGTGATAATCCCCTGTAGATGACCGTCGTCAATCACCATCAATCGGCTATTATCCGAATTTTTCATCAGCGACAGGGCTTTCATCGCATCAGTATCCGGTGAGATTGTATTATCCTCACCGCAGGGCTTCATGACCTGACCGACCGAATGCTGACGCCATTGGGCTTTCGGCATTTCCTTGACATCTTTTGTTGAGACACAACCCTTGAGTTGCCCGTCATCCAAAACCGGGAACATTTTATAATGATGCTGATAGAAATAATCTTCCACTAATTCCTGCACTGAAATTGAGGATGGCACAGTCACTGGTTCTGATTTCATAAAACGTTTGGCAGGTTCACCGGACAGCGCTTTTCGGATTAAAAGCTGCTGATAGGACATTTGCGACGCCCCTCGAATAAACATCCCAATCAGAAAATACCAGATGCCGCCGATGAAATTGCCGCCGATAAAGTTGAATACACCCAGAATGATCAGCAAGAATCCAAATCCGCTGCCGAATCCGGAAGCGACCCGGGTGGCCCATCTCAAGTTCTTCTTCACGGCCCAAAGGATCGAACGTAATATCCGTCCCCCGTCTAGCGGAAAGGCCGGTACCAGATTAAAGCCCGCCAGAATCAAATTCAGCCAGCCCAGGTACATCAGGACTGCGTTAACCGGCCCTGGCCAGCCCATCAACTCGCCGCCTTTATAAACACCAAAGAGTATGCCGCCCAGAGCGATACTGGAAATTGGACCGACCACGGCCATGAAAAATTCCGACTTTGGACTTTGCGGCTCTTCCGTCATTTCCGCGATCCCGCCAAAAATGAAAAGGGTGATCCCTTTCATCGGCAGTCCGAACCCGCGGGCGACGAGCGAATGGCAAAATTCATGAAAGATGATCGAAAAAAACAGCCCCACCGCACCGGCGGCCCCCATCCACCAGTAGGTCGCCGTGGAAAATCCCTCAAAATAATGTGGAAACAGTCCCTGTGCCAGCGACCAGGTGATCAAGATCGCCAGAATAAACCAGGTGATATCGATTCCTACCTTAAATCCGAATAAACTAAACAGCGGAATTCGCTTTCCGAACATACCATTGCCTCCCGTGTAGAATTACACATTTTTGTTCTGCCTTTAAGACAAATATGCTGTAGAAATAATCTGAAAATTAAAAAATATAAATATTGACAAATATATTCAAAGCCTATTATCTCTAATCTATATTTTACCTTATTTATGATAAAGACCTGTGCCAATAAGTTAAATCCTGAATCTAATAAAGGTTTTTCTTTAAAGAAAGTCGTAACCCGTCTATGTTTTGTAAAAGATAGGGAAAATGATAGTATCTGAAGCCCGTCTTAGGCAATTGAAAAAAAAGGAGGATGAAATTAGTATTTTATGCGCATGAGATTTGAAACGTTTTGGATCAATCCGAGTGCTTGGTCAGTGCCAGAAGATGAACAGGAACATGTGCCAACTCATATGTTCCTGTCTTCTCGTTCATCTTTTGGTTATAAAGCGAAAAACCTCCTTAGCTGGTGTGAAGCGCCAATTAAAGATTTAAGGTCATACAACTCCGCACCGCTGGGACATCTGTCGATAAAATTCGCCACCCCCATGGGGGTGGCAGGAGCTTCAGCCATGACCAGAAA
>CAZFDE010000120.1:0-5921 GCA_964517795.1 uncultured Pirellulales bacterium
TCCTGCCGGTGCCGATGATGAACATCCTCAACGGCGGCAAGCACGCCGACAACAATGTCGATTTCCAGGAATTTATGGTCATGCCTGTCGGCGCACCGAATTTCCCCGAGGCCCTGCGCATGGGCGCGGAGATCTTTCACACGCTCAAGAAAGTGCTCAAGTCCAAGGGGTATAACACGGCTGTCGGTGATGAGGGCGGATTCGCGCCGAGCCTCAAGAGCAACGACGAGGCGCTCGATGTAATCCTCGACGCGATCAAGAAGGCCGGCTACAAGGCGGGTAAGGATGTCGCGATCGCGCTGGATCCGGCCTCGACGGAAATGTGGGATGCCAAGACTAAGAAATACAAATTCTTCAAGTCCGCCCCGAAAAAGAGTGTCTCCTCCGATACAATGGTCAAGCACTGGGCCGGCTGGTGCGAAAAGTACCCGATCATCTCGATCGAAGACGGGCTGGCTGAGGACGACTGGAAGGGCTGGGCAAAACTGAACCAGACCATCGGCGATACTGTTCAGCTCGTCGGCGATGACCTGTTCGTGACCAATACTGAGCGGCTGGCCAAGGGCATCGAAATGGATTGTGCCAATTCGATCCTGATCAAGCTTAACCAGATCGGCACCCTGACCGAGACGTTCGAGGCGGTGAACATGGCCCGCCGTGCCGGCTGGACCGCGATTATCAGCCATCGCAGCGGCGAGACTGAAGACAGCACGATCGCCGATCTGGCGGTCGCGACCGGTGTCGGCCAGATCAAGACCGGCTCGGCCTGCCGTACCGACCGCATCTGCAAATACAATCAGCTCCTGCGGATCAGCGAAGAGCTTGGCGACTCGGCCCAATACGCCGGCTTTATGTTTGCGTAAAACAAAACGTTATAAGACAGAAAACTGAATACCGAATAAAAAGGAGTTTCGCCGCAGGGTGTCGCCTGCGGCGGATTCCTTATTGTTTGTATTATTTATCTCTGTGTTCTCTGTGCCCTCTGTGGCTAATGAATGCGGTCAATGGCGATTCGTGTGCTCAAAACATGTTTGTTCATGCTATTTTTTGCGGTGGGTGCCGGTGCCTTGTCATTATCTGCTTTAGTCACCGATCTTCAGGATTATTACTATAGCCGCGACTTGCTGGCCCAATCGCAGGAAAAGCTCGCCCGGATCGAACAGCTCAACCGCGATTATGATGCCATCCTCGAGCAGCTCGACCGCGATCCCAACCAGCTCAAACGTCTGGCAACCGCCACTCTGGGCATCGATGTCAACGAGCCCAACTCGGTGAATCCGCAAATGACCGCTGAGGGGCTCGAAGCCGCCCGCCAGGCCCTGATCGAAGACGATGCCAATGCGATGGAAACCAAGGCGATGCCGCCGTGGCTGGAACGAATCAGTAACAAGGGCAACCGGATTGTTTTATTTGTCAGCGGCGCATTTTTGATCCTCATCGCCTTTACCTGCTTTCGCCCCGCCAAACCGGATACAACCAGCTAATAGCCTATTCGCAGGATGAGCAACTTGTTGCCCATGCTGTTTGTTAGATGGGCTTTTTCGTGCCCTGCGGCCGCAAATCGGGTAAAATCACTGAAAATGCAAAAAACCCTCTTTTTCTTAAAGCAAAACGCCCGACTTGCGTGTGCAGTAAGTAAGGAAACGATCGTTTTGTTAAAGGATGTCGATACTGGAAGATACGATCCTGATATTACGATTCAAACAGGGCAGCCCTGAGGCGCTTTGCGGCATCTATCTGAAGTATCGACGTTACCTCTTGAAGATCGCTATTGCTCTTTTACATGATATGAGTGACGCCGAGGATGCAGTGCAGGATGTGTTCCTGGGCCTTGTCAAATCGGCACAGACGCTGCGGCCAAGCGGCAGCCTCAAGGCTTACCTGAGAACCTGCCTGGTCAATCGCATTCGCAACAAGCGCAGGGATGATCAGGTCCGCTCTGCCGTCGATCTGGGCCAGGCCGGCACGCTCGCTTCAGTCCAGCAAAGTTCGCAACAGTGGGTCATCCTGGCCGAAGAAGCGGTACGAATTAGTAATGCTCTTGCCCGGATTCCATTTGAGCAGCGCGAAGTTATTGTCCTGCACCTGTACGGCGAGATGACGTTTCGCCAGATCGCCCGGTTGCAGGATGTTTCGATGAAAACGATCCAAAGCCGGTACCGCTACGGCTTAGACAAATTGCGGCCACTATTCGAAAGCGAGGTCGAAAAATGAAACCGAATGACAAAATTGAAAAGACGCTTATGCAATTCGATTTCGATATCGATGCCGAACAGGATCAGCAGGTCCTCGATAAGCTCCTGCGAGAGCAGGGATCACAACCTCAGGCAAAACAACACCCGGTCGGGCTGCAGATCTTCGCCCTGGCCGTAAGAAGCCGATTTGCTCAACTCGCCGCTGCAGCGGTGATCATCATCGCGGTTGGTCTTTTCATGGTTCCTTCGGATCGAAATGGCCCGGTAAAAAAGCAAAAGATCGCGCAATCCCCGGCACAAATGGTAACGGTTGCATCATTGAATGCGGCCTGGCGACAAGGGGGATTAGAGGCGGCCGAGCAATTAAGCCGACGCGCTCTCAAAGGTGCTTACGTTTCGCAATCGAATATGCGGCAGTTACAGCAGGAATTCTCCAATCACAATGGAATATGAGAAAGGAAACAAAAATGAAGCGTAGAACTAACAAAAAATCGATCTGTTTTGCCATTACAATCGTGTTGATTCTGATATCGCATCTGCCGGCGTCAAGCTATCCGCCGGATAACGCGGCCATACTCTATTACAAGGCCTTTATGCTTTATCAGGCAGATGAAACCATGAACACCATGCTGACCGATGTGATAAAAGACAGAACAAAGATCAATGAAACCGTGAAAGATTTTGTGGGAACAAACCAAAAAGTAATCGATATACTGCTCAATGCCGCAGAAATTCAGTATTGCGATTGGGCCATCGATTACAGTCTTGGATACGAAGCAGAAATTCCTCATCCGTTTAAGATGAGAGAAGTCAGCCGGTTAATGCTCGCACGGGCAAAGATATTATCACGGCAAGGCGATCATTCTGGAGCGCTGTTGCATTGTGTCAGTGGCTATAAGATGGGCCGGCATACTGGCGATGTCAGTTTGATTTCATATATGGTCGGCGTCTCAATTGCTGCTTCTGCGAGTAATTGTGTGATGGATATTCTTTCCGATATGCAGATAAATCAGGAATCGCTGACATTACTGAAAAAAGAACTTGTGAAAATAGAGGACATACCATTTTCACTGAAGTCATCACTGATCTTTGAAAAACAAGTTGGCGCAATATCCATGACCCGGGAAAAGGTGGATTATCTCATCGAAATATGCAGTTGTTCACCCCAATTAAAAGAAAAACTCCGTTCAGCGGTCGAGGCAAATGGAGAGTTTCTTGCCAAAAGCAGACAGTATTGGGACCGCTATATGGAAGAAGTAATCGCAGCCTGTGAATTACCTTATCGGCAGGGCTATTACAGCCTGGAAAAATTGGAACAAAAACCGGATGGAGAGGCAAAAACAAATCCCGAGGCGGACTTGACAATGATCTGTGCACCAACACTGTTTCACAAGGCATTTAGTCTGTCTGTACGATTGGCAACCCAAACCAATGCGATCCAAACGGCGATCGAACTTTATCTGATCAAGGCCCAAACAGGCAAGTTGCCCGATACGCTGCCCGCCGGGATGCCGAAAGATTTGTTTAGCGATAAGGATTTCGAATACGAAAAAAACGCCGATGGCTTTGTCCTCCGCTGTCAGGGCAAGGACCTGGGTAAAGACGAGATCTACGAATACCCGTTCAAAGTAAAATAATTTCAAAAAGCGATGAATCCCTCAGGCCGGGTAGTTGCCCGGCCTTTTTTCTTGGCCGCAAATCGGGGAAAATTCAATCGAAAGCTAAGAGGTTCAGGCCTTTGTCGGGGTCGGGTTTTCGGGCCGCGGTAATGCCGGTTAGTTCGATGATTGTGACTTCCAGGATCAAAAAGGTCTTCGCCCCGCCGCGGGGACAGCCGACAATGGTCTGGTCGCCCTTGCCGATCGCGCTGTGCAGGTGCAGTTTGGGCGCCGATTCGTCCCAGTAGAGCGTGCCGACGCCGAGGACCTCGCCGGGACCGTCGAATTCCTTGAAATTGCCGACGATTTTCGGCGTTTCCTGCTTGGGTCCGACGACGACTGAGGCCTTACGAAAGCCGCCGGTGATCAGCACGGCCGCCGAGCGGATATTCTCATCGCGGGCGATTTGTTCGATACAATCGTAAAGATCCTCACCTTCGTGCAGCCGAGCAGCCACGATCCGGCCGGGTGTGCCTACCGCGTACTCCATTTTGGGCCCCTTTCATGGAATATTTTCAAAAAATTCCGGAAATTTTCACATTTGCCGAACAATATGCCGGCCATGCCGTAAAGATAGCATAAGAAAAAACTCTTCTCCTTTCAAACCATAAAAGGTGGCAAAACAAACGAGCCAGGCGGCTTCGATTCCCTCGAAGCCGCCAACGCTTTTTTATGAAGGGCCAAAGAAACAAAGCCGCAGATTCCCAAATAATTATATTTGACATCGCCTCGTCTGGCTGTATATTAATAATCGGAATGATTATTAATATTGTGGCGGCGTGGGCGCGATGAAATATAAACGAAGCAAACAACGGCAGCGAATGCTGGAACTGCTTGGCCAGACCGAAATACACCCTACCGCAGATTGGCTCTACCATCACCTCAAGAAGGAATTTCCCAGTCTCAGTTTGGGCACGGTGTATCGGAATCTGAATATTCTTATTGAGCAGAACCTGATTCAGAAATTACCCTTCGGCAGTACGCATGACCGTTATGAAGCAATTAAAAATCCGCATTATCATCTGGTATGTGAAACGTGCGGGTGCGTTCAGGATTTTGATATGCCGCAATACACCAAGATTAACGACCAGGCACAGAAAATGAGTCGTTTCACTATTATCAGACACCGGATTGATTTTTTTGGAATATGTGAAAAATGTCAACGCAAAAATAAAAAGCGAAAAGTGAAAGGAGTATAAAATGGACAACGAAATGAAATGCCCGGTAACGGGTAAAACTAAAAAATCGGTAGCCGGCGGCGGCATGTCGAATCGAGATTGGTGGCCGAATCAGGTGAACCTCAGGATTCTTCATCAGCACTCTGCTAAAAGTAATCCGATGGGTGAAGCATTCAATTATGCCGAGGAATTCAAGACGCTCGATTTGCAGGCCGTCAAAAAAGACCTCTATGAACTGATGACGGATTCAAAGGACTGGTGGCCCGCAGATTACGGTCACTACGGCCCGCTCTTTATCCGGATGGCATGGCACAGTGCAGGCACATACCGTATGGGTGACGGCCGCGGCGGCGCGGGGTCCGGCTCTCAGCGTCTTGCACCATTAAACAGTTGGCCGGACAACGTGAACCTCGACAAGGCACGCCGTCTGCTGTGGCCTATCAAACAGAAATACGGAAAAAAGATTTCATGGGCCGACCTGATGATTCTCGCCGGTAACTGTGCACTGGAGTCGATGGGCTTTGAGACCTTTGGCTTTGGCGGCGGGCGCGAGGATGTATGGGAACCGGAGGAGGATATCTATTGGGGCTCCGAAGAGCAATGGCTGGCGACGAGCGATAAACCCAAGAGCCGTTACTCCGGCGAACGGGACCTCGAAAATCCCCTTGCCGCGGTGCAGATGGGCCTGATCTACGTGAATCCGGAAGGTCCGGACGGCAACCCGGATCCGGTGGCCTCGGGCCGTGACGTTCGCGAAACTTTCGCGCGCATGGCCATGAACGACGAAGAGACCGTCGCACTGGTCGCGGGTGGACACACCTTCGGTAAGTGTCATGGCGCAGGCGATGCAGCCCATGTGGGGCCGGAACCTGAGGCCGCTCCCATCGAAG
>CAZFDE010000121.1:0-5859 GCA_964517795.1 uncultured Pirellulales bacterium
TACGGGTCGCCGCCGGGCCAGCCGGCATCAGCCAGCCACCTTCCATTTTCAAAGCCGATATTGTTTCGGATGACATTGCCGCTCGGCTCTTTGGCCAACTGGTAATTGGGGTCATTATAATCATTGGGGATGGCCGACAAGGCGGGGTAGGCGGTACTCCATGGCGGCTGGGTGTAGTTCAGGCCTCTCAGTTTTTCCAGCAAATTACAAAAATGGTGCGGCTCTTCGCTGATCCCGACGACGCCGGAACGGGCGATGCATATTCCATCCCGGGATTTGACGATGATATTATTCTCGAGAATATTGTCGCGGCCGCCGTTGACCAGTATGCCGCGGCCGTCAATATTATAAAAGATATTGCCATAAAACGTATAGCCGCTGATAAAACCGTCCAGGTAAACGCCCTGCACGCCGAAATGACCTGCAAACGGGCTTTTGATATCATGAATAAAGTTGTATCGATACACATGTCCCCTGCTGCCCCAGTCCCACGCATCGTAAATGGCCCCGGCATCTTCGGTCTCATAGCAGGCGCGGTAAATCTCGTTATATTGGACAAGGGTATCGTTACCGCCATAATCGTAGGTCATGATCGCGCTGTGCGGGATATCATGGATGAGGTTGCGGCTGATCTGGTGGCCGACTCCGCGAATCAGGACGGCGGGCGTTCCCATCCGGTTCCATCGTCCGGCATTATAAATATGACAGTTTCGAACGAAGTGTTCCGAATGTTCCAGTGTTTTTCGATCACCACCGGTTAGGGCCACAGCCTCGTTACCCACATCATGGATGATACTGTTGGCAATGCCGTTGTGATGGCCGCCGTTGATATCGATGCCGCCGCGGCCGGCATTTCGAATGACACAGTTGTCGATTGTATTATGGCTGCCGCCTTTAATGGTTACAGCATTATGCCGGCCCATTTCGAAAACGATTCCTTTAAACGTTATATAACTGCAGTTGTCAAGTTCAACCACACTTTTCTTATCCTCACCCAATGTTGAAACTATTATTTCAGCCGACCTGATAGTATCGAACCTTGACCGCTTTTCATGCGGGCTATTGATGTCGTTATTCGGCGGCCAGAAATAGAGGATACCGGTTTCGCGGTCCAGATACCACTCGCCGGGGACATCCAGTTCTTCCAGGATATTGAATGCATACCAGCATTTATTCGGATCGACACCGGCCTCATTACCCGGGTGTTTCAAGGTGATTCGATGATCTGCAACATTGATATCGTTTACCGGAACCCGTCGATCCGCCCATTCGTATTTAAAATATCCGAAGAGCCACGGATGGTTCCCCTTTGTCCAGCGTTTCGGTCTATCGCCGTCGTATTTGAAACTGTAACCGTCTTCGCTGCCTTCGGCGACTCTTTCGAATCCGGTATTCGGCCAGCGGGCAACTTCCATTATCCTGCCGTTGAAGCTTAATTCCATATGTGACTGATTTTGGTTAAAAAATCCGCGAACTCGGAATTTGCCGAAATCGTTCATGCCATGCGCTTTCAAATTAATCTGCATGACATTGCCTTGTGCGGCCGGATCAAGGCGGTTCCAGATCGGCGATTGGTTATTGACCTTGCTAAACCACTGCGGTTTCAGCTCTGTTCCGCCGATGATACGCACCTCTTCGCCCGGATAGGCCTGCCACGTAATCGAATGCTCAGCGGTACCACAATCCTGCTGACTAAAGACAAACGGTTCATTGCGAAGGAATTTGCCCTCGCGCAGATAAACGACGGCATCCTGCTCAATCGGCTGAATCGTGCGGATCGCATCACGGACTTTTTCGAGGGTGGCAAATGGGGCTTCAAACGAGCCGGGATTTTGATCATTACCGTCCGGGGCAACATAGAATAACGTCCGTTGTTTTTGGGATAAACCGGTTGACTGATTCAAATCGTGACATCCTGAAAATCCCAAAAGTGCGGCGGCTCCACAGATTAGGGCGATTCGATTGAACATACGTTTTACATACCTCAAAAGATTATTCATTGTTTGGGTAATTTAAGAAAAATGCGATATTTGCCCTGTGGGCCGACAGTACTGATATCGATCGGCTTAAATCCGATCTGAAACGCAGGTGAATCCTTGGCTAATGTAAAGTCATCCTTTGATGGATCGGCAAACTGCGGATCGGCCACGATTGAATGAAGGTCTTTGCCGCGTTTTCCTTGATGTTCTTCGAGACTCAGCCCGCTTATGGTCACTTTGCCGTCGCGGGTATCCCAAAAGAGATTATGATCCATCTTGAAACTGTCACTTTCAGATTTTTCAAAGAGTACGCCCCCTTCATCTTCGGTTTCACCGGCGTACCACCAGAAATCCGACTTCTCGTATCGATCGATCCAGATAATATTGCGTTCGATGATAAATGCCGGCTCATTAGCGGTCGGCAGGTTGCGATGCAGAGCATACGTACCACAGGAGGCGAAGATGTTATTGCGGACCGTATTATAGCTGCCGTAATTTTGCTGAAAACCGTGGACCCTGACCCTGCTGATGACGTTGTTTTCGAAGGTAATATGGCTTGAGCCGCCGTCGGCATAGAGGCCATGATTGTCCGTATCGTGAATATAATTGTGATGGACGGTCGTACCGGGCTGATAACCGAGCGTATAGATCGCTCCGCCATCATGCAGCAATTCCATGGTGTGGTGCAGTTCGTTGTAGCCGATGTCGCTGTTAAGCTGAGTGCTCGGCACCTCATCCCAGCGCAACCCGACCGAAATACCGGTATAAGGCATATGATGGATCAGGTTGTGGGAAAAGACTGTGTCTCGTGAGAAAGATTCGAAATAGCCGACACCGCCGAACTGCACCGTCGCACTGTGATGAATATGATTGTGGGATATGATATTGCCCACCGGGGCATCGGATTTATCGATCCAGTCGGTATCAAAGAGCCGCCTGGGCGGTTCATCGGCCTTTCGCCGCCAGCCGACCACAATCGCATTACCGCCGATATCGAAAAATTCACAGCCGAGGATCTTATTTTCTCTGCATCCGGCACCCAAGCCCAGACCGCTGGCTCCGGTGTGTTTTAAACGGCACATCTCGAACTGGCAATTCTGGGCATATTCAAGATGGATCGCCAACGGCAGCATGAACATCGGCTCTTCGAGATACTTTGTACCGTGAACACCGGCCTGCAGACCGTTATACCCCATAAACGGCAACTCCCAAGCCGCGTGGGCGAAAGCAATTCCTTTGAAAAACACATACTGAATGGGCGAATTCTTTTGGCCTTTGAGCTCGATCAGTTTTTCAACCACAGGCACAACGAATCGCCTGTCGTTCGGATTTTCACCCGGTGCGGCCTGATAATACAGCCAGCCGGTATCGCGGTTGAGATACCATTCGCCGGGCTGATCTAAAAATTCCGGGGCATGCTCTAAAAATAAGGGATTACCCTTAAACGGGGATGTCAGATAATGGCCGACACACCCGGCCGGGTAGCTGGTGATAATTGACCGGCCTTGCGATGATTTGATCCGCTGGCGGGCCATCGACCAAAAATGAAGCTGAACCAGTTCGGCATCCCGGCCTTCGAGATTCGCCGATGGAAAATTCTGATCGACCGTGTATTTCTGTTCCAGTGACAATGGATTGTAGTCAAAGATCTCTTCAAGCTTCAGCATCTCATCACCAACATTGGGAAAACGAGCCCGTATTGCCCTTTTGCCATCGATAAAAAGCTGCCTGAAAAAGAGCTTGCCCTTTTCGACATCGGGCAGGTGCGTTTTCCAGACCCCATCATCACCCTTTTGCCAACCTTCGATGATTCTGCCGCCCGATATAATCACTTCTTCGTTTTGGAAGGATTGATAAACAATAGGACATTTTTCGGTTCCGGAATCTTTCTCTGTCAAGACAAACGTCTTATCTCGAAAATATACGCCGCCGCGAATATAGACATTGACGGCTTCTTTATGCGGCTGCATTTGACGAACTGCATCTCTGGCCTTTTCAAGTGTCGCAAACGGCTTGGATTTTGTTCCAGGATTCGAATCTTTACCATCTGGGCTGGCATAGAAATCTTTGGCCGAAACGCTGGCCACTATCATCCAAAGCATCATCAAGCAAATTTGTTTCTTTTTCATTTCCGAAAACCCTTTATTTTTTCGTTATAAACCCGGCATTAATCCAATCCCCATAGACCCAGTAGAAATCACTGAATTCTTTGGCCTTCAAGACCAGTTCTTTACTGCCTTCTGGAATCTCGATATCAATATTATAAGGGATGCTTTCGAGCGTCATCTTGTCCGACTCGAAAACAACCTTATCATCGATCAGCACTTGAAAAATCGTAAAGCCGCGAATATCGGAAAGATCGTCGACGCCGATCATGGCCACAAACCGGTCGTAATTCGGCTGTATGGGACAGATGATCTGATCGTGCTTGTACATGGGCATACCTTTGACGAACTTGCGGTCCAACACCTGAAATTGTTCACTGTCATAGTCAATATATCGATAACTGGCATACCTGACAAAATGCGTGACTTCATTGTGCAGCGGATCCTGTCGCAGATACAGATCGGGGTTGACTGGTTCATCCACTTTGGTAAATGTGATCGTATCGGTTTCACCGACCTGTTTATCCTTGTGAAAAACCGCCGCTTTGACCGTTGTGGTTTCATCGAGTTCGATCTGTTTCGTATATCGAGTTGATTGCGGTGTTGGTTCGTTACCGTCGATCGCGTAAAAGATATTACCCTTATCTACGAAACGTTCTATTCTGACGGCGGTGTTATCGAAGAAGATTTTACCGTGTTCACTGCTGATCGCCAATGTCGGTGCTGGTACATTGATTTGCCCGGGCCAACCGCCTTGGGCTTGAACATCTGTTACTATTTTATCAAAGAGTTCATTGTAGTGGAGGGGTCGCTCGGTCCAGCCGAAATGATTATCTTTCCATGTATTGCGACCATCCCATATCGTATTGATTGTTCCGCCGCTGCCCCAACTGCAGTTGCCTTCCACGTGTGTATAATCCGAAGCTGTATCCAGATATATCGCTTTATCTTTGCTTTGATGGACAATATTGAACTTCCACTGGTTGTTTTCGCCGCATCCGAACGGATTAAGTGCACCGCCGTCGGCCAAGCCCTGCATACACTTCGACGCGATATTGTAGGCAACGAGATTATTTCCCGAATGAAGGTACTTCACAAATATTCGATGCTTGAATACGCCTTCTCCTTTCATCATCCGCTCGTACGTTCCCTGCGGCAATTCATCCCAGCGGACTTGATACTGCGGCTCCCACTGGCCATAGGCATCTGTATGAAGATACGGTTTGTCATGTTCTTCGCTCCAGCCGTGGCGAGCGATATCATTGAGATGCGTATAATGGGCACTGACGATCATGACCCCGGAAAACGGCATCTGGTAAATATAATTGTATGTAATCTGATTGTGACCGCTTTGATATACGGATATCGCCCCGCTATGCATGTAATCACTGGCACCGCAATGATGGATCAGGTTGCGATGAATGATATTCTTCCTGTTCACATCCTTGGTACCCGGGCCATACCCCAATAACTGCACCCCGCCGCAACCGGTATAGGCGATCTCATTTGCGATAATGCGATTATTTTGCGCATAGTGATTAAGCGTAATCCCATAGGTTCCGACATGTATGATGCGAATCCCCTCAACGGTGATGCGTTCAGTATCTTTAAGAAAAATTGCGGCATCCGGGTTCTCGAAATTACGCTTGAGCCATTCATCGGGCCAGATGTCCTCCGGCATGCGATCGGTGTGCATGAAGGTCAAATCCCGGATCTGGATATCATGGACGATCTTGCCGTTCGGTTCATCGCCTTCGATACGGACCAGTTCATAG
>CAZFDE010000122.1:0-5498 GCA_964517795.1 uncultured Pirellulales bacterium
TAAAAATTTTTTAGGGCGTTAATCAGAGCAAATAGAGTGCCGAACAGGATTGGGATTGACTAACAGTATTTTCATATTGCCATTATATCCGGCAATATAAGAGAAAAAAGTAAAATACCCGACCTGAAAAAGATATACGAACGGTGTCTAAACGGGTACAATAGGTACAAACGGATCGAGGAGATGATCAGTTTTAAAGAATATAAGGCGAAGGGATGAGTCAGTTAAAAAAACAGCTTGGGTTAATGCATGTATTTTCGGTTGCGGCCGGGGCGATGATCAGTTCGGGCCTTTTTGTTTTGCCGGCGATTGCGTTCTCTAAGGCCGGGCCGGGGGTGGTACTTTCGTATGTATTTGCTTCGATTTTGATGCTGCCCAGTTTATTCAGCAAAGCCGAGTTATCCACCGCAATGCCCAAAGCAGGCGGGACGTATTTTTATGTTGAACGGAGCTTAGGAACTGCATTGGGGTTATTCAGCGGGATGGCGGACTGGTTTTCACTGGCGCTGAAAAGTGCGTTTTCGATCGTGGGTATGGCAGTGCTGATTCAGGTACTCATTGAATTGAACCCGCAGTTGCATCTTAGTGAGATACATTTGAAAGAAATCGGCGTTGTTTGCTGTATATTATTCACGATCCTGAATTTTCTCAGTGTGCGCCATACCGGGATACTGCAGATGTACCTTGTTTTTATTTTGCTGAGCATTTTAGTTATCTTTGTCGTTTTCGGCGTTAATCGTGTCGAGGTCATGCGATATGAGGGATTTCTGGATAAAGGGTGGCTGACGATCTTTTCGACGGCCGGATTGGTATTTATCAGTTTTGGCGGCCTGACCAAAATTACCACCATTGCCGAAGAAGTCAAGGAACCGGCCAAAAATGTACCGCTGGGTATGCTGCTGGCCTGGTTTATCGTTTCGATTTTCTATTTTTTGTGCGTGTTGATCACTGTCGGTGTTCTGGATGCCGCAGCGTTGTCTGATACATTGCTGCCATTATCCGCGGCCGCATTTGAATATCTGGGGTTGCCGGGCTTCATTCTTATGGCCCTGGCGGCCGTCACGGCATTTATTACCACAGCGAACGGTGGTATTCTGGCGGCATCTCGCAGTCCGATGGCGATGAGCAGGGATCGTTTGCTGCCGTTATTTCTCTCAAAAATCCATCCGCGATTTCATACGCCTCATATCAGTATTTTCCTGACCGGCGGATTTATGACCATCGCTATTATCTTTTTGGAAATTGAAGCATTAGTCAAAACGGCCTCGACCTTAATGATTATTCTGTTTATGCTGGATAATCTCAGTGTAATTGTCATGCGGGAAAGCCGTATTCAATCCTATCGTCCTGCTTTTAAGTCACCGCTGTACCCTTATTTGCAGATCGCCGCGGTAATTTTATATGCCCTCTTAATTATTGACATGGGCATTGTGCCGCTTGCCATTTCGGCGGGATTTATCATGATTAGTATCACATGGTACCTCACCTATGCTCATGCCCATGTCGGGCGAGCCTCGGCGGTAATGCATATTGTCGAACGCGTAACGGATAAAACCATTCGCACGGTTACCCTCGAAGATGAATTGCGCGATATCCTTAAACAGCGTGACGAAATTATTGAAGATCGTTTCGACCATCTCATCAAGCACTGTGAAATCATTGACCTGCCGGCAAAACAGCACAGCGACCAGATATTTCGTCGGGCAGCATCTGTTCTTTCGGAGCGTTTCGGTGAGAATGAATATGTTTTGTTCGAAAAATTTCTTGAGCGGGAACGGCAGGGGCCGACCATCGTTCAACCGGGTCTGGCGATTCCGCATGTGATTGTGGAAGGTCAACATAAATTTGATATCATTGTGATTCGTGCTGCCCAAGGGATTAAATTCCCGCAAACCGATGAACTGGTGCATATGATGTTTGTGCTGGCCGGAAGTCGTGATGAGCGCAATTATCACTTGCGTGCCTTGATGGCGATTGCCCAGATCACCCAGGAAAAGAATTTCGAGAAGCGTTTTATGCAGGCCCGCGATATCGAAGGCATTCGCAATCTGATTTTGCTTTCAAGCCGCAAACGCGATGAGATGTAAAGGCGTAGATATGAATTCAAGGATTTACTTTAATGGCGTTTAAGGCGGTTTTATTCGACCTGGATGGCACACTGTTGGACACCTTAGAGGATCTCGCAGATGCCTGTAACGCAGCCTTAAACGAACTCGGGTATGATATTCACCCGATCGATTCATATAGATATTTCGTGGGTGACGGCGTTGTCACACTGGCACAAAGAGTGCTGCCTGTTGCGCGCCGCGATCCGGATTCGGTCCGGCAGTGTGTCGAACTTGTACGAGAACATTATGCCAATTGCTGGGACCTTAAAACAAAGCCCTATCCCGGCATTCTGTCAATGCTGGATGAACTAGATAAAAGGCAGATTCGCAAAGTCATTTTATCCAATAAACCTGACGATTTTACAAAACTGACCGTATCAAAGCTGCTGTCCGGGCGACAGTTCGATGTGGTTCGCGGTGTTGGAGACGATGGAATCAAAAAGCCGGACCCGGCCAAGGCATTTGAAATAGCGAATATGCTGAATATCGAACCTGCTGATTTTCTTTATTTGGGTGATACGAACACGGATATGCAAACCGCAACTGCGGCCGGGATGTATGCCGTTGGCGTTTTATGGGGGTTCCGCACAGCGAAAGAACTGAAAGAGGCCGGGGCCAGAATAATGATAAAAGAGCCGATGGAACTGCTTGATGTATTGGAGAATTATGCATGAATGTCAACGATCTACATATCAGTGTGATTGAACCGATTCATCCGGCCATTGAACGCGTCAAAGCAATTCTTTTTCGACCGTTTAATTTGATCCGATGGTTTACCATCGGTTTTTGTGCATGGCTGGGGCAACTGGGACAGGGGGGATTCAACTTTAATTTCAACTATCATACCGATGCGGCCTCGGTAAAACAAAATCTGCCTCAGTATAAGGAATTCGTTATATCTCATCTGCCATGGATTATTGGCGGGGCGTTTCTTGTCCTGATTATTATCATTTTACTGTGGCTGGTTCTGTTTTGGCTCAGCAGTCGCGGCAAATTTATGTTTTTGTATTGTATCGCTCAAAACAAGGCCCAAGTAACCCACCCATGGAAAGCTTATTCGGCTCTGGGAAACAGTCTCTTTGTTTTTCGTTTCGCCTTTTCATTAATTTCGTTGATATGGATGGTGTGCTGCAGCGGGTTGATCATCTTGTTTATCATCTTGATGCGTAATCATAGTATCGCCAGGGCCGGCTCGATCATTGGTATTGCAGCAACATCAGCAATGCTTGTCATTTCAGGTATTATCATTGCATTGGTCATGAAGCTGCTTAATGACTTTGTGGTTCCCGTCATGTATGTTTTTTCCTGTCGATGCGTTGAGGCATGGGGAATATTCTGGCGTATTTTGAAAAACCGTCCAGGTGTATTTGTTCTTTATCTGTTATTTCAAGTCGTTATTGGCCTTGCCATTGGGATGATCGTGATCGTTGCAGGCCTGATGACCTGCTGCTGTGCGTGTTGTATTGCCGCATTGCCTTATATCGGAACTGTTCTGCTGCTTCCGGTCAGTGTATTTATGAGAAGCTATTCATTATATTTTCTAAGCCAATTCGGTCCCGCTTATGATGCGTTTAAGGCCGAAGTGCAGATAAAAATAGAATGAGTTTCAGGATTCGTTTTTAGGCTTTACATGTCGGCAGAGGACACGTCGTTCACCAAGCAGTTGCCCGCCGCAATAGATCTGGAATCGATACCGCCCGGGATGCTCAAATACCACGCCATGCAGGTTGATTGTTAAGGATACAATTTGATCGACATCTTTGAATTCGAGCTTTCCCTCCTGCTCAAACAGGACTTTCTCGTTTTGCTCTTCGTCGATCAATCGCACTCGGGCCTGATTTTGACCATGACCATTCGTCAGTTCGCAGAAGAACGCAAGCTGCTGATAGCGTATCGGGAATTGCCGTCCATTGATCGTTTGGAGAATGTTTACAATGGTCGGCATGCCGCTGACGCGATCGATGATCGCGCGTTCACAAATAATGCTGGATAGCAGAAGCGGTGCGATTTCAGCCATATCGTTTGTCCTTTCGAGATATCATGAACGTATTATGCACATTGACATCATATTATAAATATCATTTTTTGTTTTTTCAAAGCGCAAAAAAATCGGGCAGAACCTCCCAGTCCTGCCCTTATTCTTGGGGCTCTTTCCTTTTCGTCTTTAGCCCATTGCTGCGATACCTGTACTTTCGATCTGCCTTGCGTGCCCTTGCAAAAGAAGGATCGCGAACACGAGCTAATTATGGCCGATTAGGCTATTGCGAGCCACCCCTTATTCACTTTTCTGCCATATACATTCGACTATTGTCGGCCGTTTACTTGAATTTTTGAGCGATGATTTCGAAAGAATATTGAAGTGGTGAGCAGGGCCTTGAAAGTCAATTTTTTATCGGCCACATACTCATAAAAAGATGCTCACCACCATAAAATATGATTGTATTTTATTCCGGCGGCAATTCGATCAGCCAGATATTTTTATAACGCACCAGATCGCTATGGTCCTGCAGCATGATAGGCAATCGGTCAGGGTGGTATTTATATTTGGGGCGTTTTTTATGGACGGTGGGGCCTTCCAGTATCGCATTGTTTTGAACAACTACGCCATTTTGGATGACCGTCATTCGGGCCTTTTCCGTGAGTTTGCCGTTTTTGTCAAAACGCGGCCGGCGAAATACGATATCGTAGGTTTGCCACTGCCCCGGTTTTCGGCACACATTGAAAAGAGGCGGTTTCTGGCCGTATATTGCGCCAGCTTGGCCGTCGGCATAAGTTCGATTTCGGTAAGAATCAAGCACCTGTACTTCATAAAGCCCCATCAAAAAGACGCCACTGTTGCCGCGATGTTGGCCTTCTCCTTCGACCTGCAGCGGTGTGGCCCATTCGATATGCAGTTGGCAATCGCCGAAACCGGTTTTTGTCTGAATATTGCCGGATTTGGGTTTGACCTGCAGATAACCGTTTTCGACCGTCCACTGTACCGGACCGCCATTTTTACATGATTGCCATTGAGATGCATTGGTTCCGTCAAAGAGAATAATCGCATTGGCAGGGGGGCGGCTGTTATCGACGGAGGCTGTAACAACCGGCGGGACCGGACGATCCATATCATGCACATCCCATGGATAATTATTTGTGCAACCCACAGTGAACAACATGCACAAGGTCAAAATGAATTTTGGTATATTGTGCTGCTTCATTATGATCACCTTTCCATGAATCGTAAATACACAACACAATAATACCCTGGAGCGATTATATATTCAATATGCTTTTAACTTTTTTCCCAGCAATCATCACCAACGGGCAATCTGTTAATCGCCGGATATGGGCACAAATGCAACGGCATCGGCATTGGTGCTGTAGCTGCTGCCGGGCGTTGCAACAATC
>CAZFDE010000123.1:0-5071 GCA_964517795.1 uncultured Pirellulales bacterium
ACTGCATATACGCAAAAAACAACCTTCACAGAAATTTATGAAATATTCGGGCTAGACCGGCAAGCTTGTGCAGACAGATTTAATAACTGACATATGTCAGGATGGTATAGCCGTTTTTAATGAATGGTTTTAGAAGATAATGCCCGCGTATCCGACGGAGTCGTCGCCGGATCGGTCGAGTTTTTCCTGCATAATCTGGCTGCTGTTGGTCTGGCCAATGACGCGGCCGGCGGTTTTGCCGATCGTTTTGACGGCCGCAACGGTAGCCGCGATCGCCCCGGCCCCGCAGGTATTATAATGTTCTTCGGCAGTCTGGAGGATATTCTCCGGCTCAAGCTGCACTGCCAGATCGATCACTATCTTGTCGTTGGTTTCATGCGCCCACTGGATGGCCTTCGGGCCGGTGCCCATCGGTTCGAATCCATAGCTCGGCCCGTAATGCGTCAGGTCCGCCGAGCCGATGCAGACGATTTTCTTATCCTTTTTGTTCTTAATAATCTCGCCAATCGCGGTGCCTAATCGGATCGATTCTTTGGCCGGCGGCGTAATGATCGGCAGGATCTTCGAATCCTCGAACAGGTACTGAATAAATGGAACCTGCACCTCGATACTGTGTTCGTGTCGATGGGCCAGATGGTCCGCGATCGCCGCGGCTGTGGCCAGGACCTCATTAGCCAATTCTTCGTCCACTTCAATAGTTCCCATCGGGGTTTGCCACTGGCCGCTGTCGAATAAGGCCGGGATCACCGAAGGGTAACCGTGTGCGGCCCCGAACAGCACAAACGTATCGACCTGTTCATGCTGCTGCTTGATTGCGGAAAAGACCATCAGGGCAAGCTGGCCGCTGAAAAACCACCCGGCGTGCGGAACAATACCCCCGTCGATCTGCTGTGGCAGGATGGTCCGCAATCGGCTTTGGCCTAAGTCTTGTTCAATTTCAAACAGACACTGTTGTTGCTGGGCGGGGTAGAACTGGCCGGCGACGATCGGTTTTCGCGTGTGCATCTTTTCACCTTTGAGCTTGCAATCGCTGTTTTTTGCGGTTATGATATTCGCTTCATTCGAATATTGTACAGTTTAGATGGAAGGATGGCAAGATGGCAGACCAAAAAACCAGTTCGGTAGCAGTTGTGATGGGTTCGGACAGCGATTTGCCGGTGATGCAGGCCTGTGTCGATATGCTCAAGGAATTCGGGATCGATCCGATTGTCCGGGTGATTTCCGCCCACCGCACCCCGCAGGTTGCGGCGGATTTCGCCTCAAACGCTTCCCAAAACGGGATCAAGATCATTATTGCCGCCGCCGGGATGGCGGCCCACTTGGCCGGGGCAATGGCCGCACAGACGACCCTGCCGATTATTGGTGTACCGCTGTCTGCCAAAGATGGCCCAAACGGTATGGATGCGCTCTTGAGTACCGTGCAAATGCCGCCGGGCGTGCCGGTTGCCACCGTTGCGATCGGTAAGGCCGGTGCCAAAAATGCTGCGGTTCTGGCCGTGCAAATCCTCGCATTGGCCGATGCCGACCTGGGTATGAAACTGGCTGAATTCAAAAAGCAGCAAGCGCTAAATGTCATCCAGAAAGACCAGGCCCTGCAAAAGTAGTGGTGCGTCGCTGGTCGGTGGTTGCTGGAGCTTGGCATTCTCACATGATTGAACGATACCTATCACTTTAGGTCGATATTCAAATTTCGGATTTCATCATAGAAAGAGGGTTCAAACTTCATTAATTTCTGTTAGAATATGTATTTCAACGTTATCAAAGGGATGTTAACGAATGCCGGCGAATTTGACACCGGAATATTATAAGGCCGACCAGTGGTACCGTGAGGCGACCAGTACCGACGAGAAAATCCTCGCGCTCGAGCAGATGCTTCGCGTGATCCCTAAGCACAAGGGCACCGACCACATGCGGGCCGACTTGCGGCGAAAGCTCAGCAAACTCAAAGAGGCCGGCGCCAAGAAAAGCGGTAGTGGCGGCCATGTCGATATCTTCCACGTCCCGCGCGGCGGCTGCGGCCAGGTCGTCCTGATCGGTGTCCCCAACAGCGGCAAGAGTGCAGTCGTTGGGATGCTGACCAATGCCAAAGTCAATATCGCCGATTTTCCCTACGCGACCAATGGCCCGGTTCCGGGGATGGTCCAATTCGAGGATGTCCAGATCCAATTGATCGATATGCCGCCGATTACCGAGGAATTCATGATGCCCGGACAGGTCGGAACCTATCGCAACGGTGATCTGATCGCGATCGTGATCGACCTGTCACAGGATGTTGAATCTCAGTGGAAAACGCTGATGGATTTTCTGCAAACGCGGCGATTGCTGGCCGATGAGCAAACCCCCACACTCGACGAACAGGGCAACGCACTGGGCAAACGCGCCTTTATCCTGTGTACCAAATCCGATGCGGCCGAAAACGGGGCAATGGAAAAAACCATGCAGCTTAATCACAACCGCTTTGAGATCGTAAACACCTCGGCCGAGACGCTCGACGGATTCGATACGCTGGCGATCAAACTGTATGAAATGCTGCAGGTTATTCGGATCTATTCCAAGCCGCCGGGCAAAGAGGCCGACATGACCGAACCCTTTACCCTGCCTAACGGCTCGACCGTGATCGATCTGGCCAAGGCGGTCCATCGCCAACTGGCCGAAAAACTCAAATCCGCGCGGATATGGGGAACCGGCGTTTATGACGGCCAGCAGGTCCAGTTACACCATGTCCTGCACGATAAAGATATCGTCGAACTGCATTTTTCCTGATTTTTAACTGTTTTTGCGGTGATAGAGCGGGTTTAAAAAAATATTGAAATAAGTCCGCAGAAGTATTACAATTCCTGTCAATAGTACTCTATTAACGGAGGTGTGTTATGAAGAACATCAATTCTCAACATCATGCAGTTTTCAGTATTTTTATTGTTGCCGCCGTTTCCCTGCTGTTTGTCTCGGCGGTAATTGCCGGTGTTAATGTGACTACGAGTTGGGGCTCACCGCAGGTCGAAACGTTTGATCCGGCCAATCCGCCGGGTGATCTGGCGGATAACGGACAGGCCGACGCCACATCTGATGTCGGCTATGGCTTTGGATTCAAAGGAGCATACAGTAACGGCAAGTTTAAGGTGACTGATGTCAATGTGACTGTTACCGGTCATACCCATATTCGCGAACCGAATAACTGCGACCCAAATCTGCACGCTCACGAAATGGGGCATAACACGCTCAATCAGCATGAGTTTGACCAGAATACCCAGCGCAAGTTCGAAGAAGCAATGCAAGGCATCGAAGATATGGAATTCGTCAGCGACGGCAATTCGACTGCCGTTGAAAAGGCCCAGGCGGAGATCGACAGACGCTGTCGAAGGGCACTGGATGCGCTGCAGCAGCAGATTGATACAGTCAATATCAAATACGACGACATTACCGATCACGGTCGCAACGAAGAGCCCAATTCGGCCGAAGGGGTTGCCGAAGCCATCCGGGAAAAAGAAAATGCCGCGGAACCCGGTGACGTGAATGTTACCCCGCGGGATGCGAATTCAGCCCCGGCAGGAACTGGAATAGGAGGTATACTTATTGATCCCAATGAACACATAAAGATTCCCACGCCGATTCCACTGAGCGATGCCAATGACCCCTGCGATGCGGTCAATGGTCGCGGTGCGGCTGAGATCGATAAGATGATCGTGATCGGCATGCAGGGAAACGGAACGCTGCACTTAAGCGATGCGGTTCTGACCGTGATCGATATGGCTGATCCGTGCACGACACTATTGAAGGGGCTGATCTTTAATCCCGCCTATATGCCCTCGAATCTGCCCGGCTATCAGGGCATGATCCAGGGGTATCTCGATATCCCGCCGAGTTGGTATGGCGGGGGGATCGACAACACCATCGGTTCCGGCTGGCTGGACCGGATGCAGCAGGCCGCCGATGATGGTGAGTATCTGTGTTTTTGGTTCTACAGTAATGATCAACTTTTTGATGATGAGGGAAATCGGCTTCTTCCCCCTCCTGTCGAAGCAGATGGCATATTAATCATGGGTGTCGGCAAAGGTCCGTTCGAGGAAATCGATCGATTTGAAGATTATACCATCGCCACGTTGATGTCCAGTTGGTCAGCGGTAGGGAGCGGGTGGATTGACCTGATGGTCGATCACGGCCACGAGAGCAAACAGTCGATGGCGATTGTTTACGATTTCTATGCACCGCCGTACTATTGCCAGGCTTCGCATCCGGTGACCCTCGATCTCTGCGGCGAAGAAGATAAGGCACTGGAGGTATTTTTCGATCTGTCCATGGCTTCGCCGAAAGCGGCGGAAGGAGTGTATGTTACGATCGAAGACGGCTGTGGTATTACCTATACTGAGACATTTTATAATCCGGCCCCGTATGACCAGGTCATCCTGATCGACAGCACCACCGAGTGGCAGTCGCTGAATATGGATCTGCGAAGTGCCGCGGCGACCGGTGTGAATCTCGGCGATATCACCATGATTAAAATCGGTATCGAAGACCCTGTTGGCGGCTCGGCCGGGGTGATCTATGTCGATGATATCCGCGCCCAGGACAGCCGAAAGTTTTACGAGACCCAAGGCGATATGGATACCGATGGCGACGTTGACTTCAAGGATTTTGCATTCATTGCCGATCATTGGCTGGACAATGGGTTCTGGCCGTATTAATTGGTACAATTGATAAAAAATCGCATCCTGCCGTTTGCTCATAACGGCAGGATGCTTTTTCATATGCCAGGCTTTTCAACCCTATACGGCCCTGAAAGGAGGTAACAGGACCTCATCTATCCTATCCATACACGCGTGCCCCTGCGATCCAGTTTCATTGCTCTGATATATAGATGCGCAGCACGCCAAAAAGTTACAAAAATTTTCAAATAAATGAACCGAATGTGCCGGTAAAATCAGTTAATTCATTTTTTAGACAAAAAAAGGCCCTGCAGGAGGGAACAGGGCCTTGGGGGATAATATCCGTATTTTTGCACCCCCTTCGTTGCTCTATATAGGGTTTGCTGAATAATTTGGAAGTTCTTTTTTTACAATGTGATAGCTTTCGT
>CAZFDE010000124.1:0-4932 GCA_964517795.1 uncultured Pirellulales bacterium
CACGGGCCGAAGCCCACAGGCACCTGAAGCCTGCGCGTCTGCCAATTCCGCCACATCCGCGACGAAAAGAAATCTTTTACTCTTTTTGCGGCTCCTCGTCAAGCCCTAAAAAATCGTCGTCCATATCCTCGAATATACGCGTATCAATATCTTCACCGAAATTCTCGTCCTGCAGCATCCCGATCTCATCATCCGGCGGTGCCGGTTGCGATGCGGATGGGTCGCCGCCCTGCTTGACGGGTGATTCGCTTTCCTGTAGATTTATTTGATCGACCTGAGGCAGTGATTGATCCGGGTTAACCTCTTGTTGCAGATCGGAGGCCGCAGCCTTTGGATCGGCTTTTTGACCGACAAGAAGGGCAGGATCGGCATTCATCGCAACCTCAGCAACGGGTACGACGTCGCACCCGTCAGTCAGATAATCCAGTTTATTCTTCTCGGCTTCATTGCGATAGAACACGATAACCGCATCACAGACTGTCATAAGATGCTTCCGGTCCGGACTGGACAAAATACCGGGTGCGTTAACGATGACCTTGTCAAATCGTTCTTCGGCCTTTTCGAAAAGCATCGGCAGATTCAGGGTCTTAACCTGCTGAAAATGCTGTGCCGGCCAGATCCACAGATTGCCCATCTCACTGGGTACGGCCTTGTGCGGATCGACATTTTCCAGTTTGTCCATACCAAACGCACGGGCGACACCATTGTTATTCAAATCCATGTCCACCAATAAACATCGCTTGCTCTGGGCAAGCCCGGTGGCGGTATGGATCGCAATGACGATCGGCAAGGTTTCCCGTTCACCGCAGGTCAATAAAACATTGCGCTGTTTTTTACCCAGTTTGTTGATGGCTTTCACCAACGGTTCGCACGCAGTTGCCGGATTACCGCCCTGCAGTGCTGCCGGTTCAATCTGGATCTGTTTGCTTTTTTTGCCGCCTCTTAAAAACAGCCACAGGAAAAATAAAATACCCAACAGGATAATAACCCCGGCCGCGCCCGCCAGAAACCAGGTGTTATACAAAAAATTTGGAACTGCCAGTAGATTGACCATCTTTTTCGCTTTCTGCTAAACACGTTCTTCGCAAAATTGCCTGATATCCCGGGCCACGATTTCCCGGATCACCCGATCGGTTTTGGGAAACGGCTTAATCGCTGTTTCCACAAAACGATGATTGTTCGTCGTTCGGTCTTCCTCTTGGGCCGCTGATTCATCCGAATCCGCCTTATGCGGTTTTCGGCGCCGTTGAGCGACACTGTTACGATGGCGCGCCATCAGTTCTTTTTCAAGATCAAATTCGGGAATTTCACTGCTCAAACCATTTGGATTTTCAGCATTATCCCGGTTATGATGCGCATGGAGTTTGGCGTCGATCACCTTTTCCATTTTCGGCACATAGTGATTGTTTTTTGCAATCTTTTTATCCGGTTCTTCGTTCACCACCTAAGCCTCTTTATGTAAACAGCTTATATAGCCATTGTTTTCAAGTTCTAAAATTATAAGCCTGGATTCCCCTGATAATCTATTCACCCAAAGCCTCAAGGTCAGCCATGTCTTGATTTCGCCGAAGCGCTTTTTTGTTTTCAATAAGTTCTTTTTTACCAATGAAATAAACAGGTACATCACCATACTTGCCTTTTACTTTCGCTGAAAAAGCGACATCCCATGAAACATTAGTCAGCGATGTTAAAATGTCAATCCGAATAGGTTGCACGCCAAGCTGAACAACTTGATTCACCTTACTAAAGTCTTCAATTGAAAGATTCAGAGAGGAAAACCCGAATTTATTCAAGGCATCCAATATATTTTCTGCATTTTCTTTATCAGGACGAACAAATAAATCGATATCACCCGTAAATCGAGGCGCCCCATGAAACGCCAAGGCATAACCACCAACGATCAAATACTCAACGTTGTGATTGTTGAATAACTCTAACAGTTCTTTGAAGTCTTGGGGGATTTCCATAATATTGTCTTCGTAAAAATTCAACCGCCGCCAGTCTTTCCTCATAAGGCCGACTGAGCCACCATTGGAGGTTTTCCTGCACCTCTGAGTATTGCCCTAACTGTTTCTTTGTAACAACGCGTTTAATCATCATATCTATTATAAGATAATAGCCGGGCAGGGAAAAGCCTAAATTTTCACCTCAGGCCTTTTCCGGCACCAGGTTATATTGTGTATATCGGCCCAGATCGAATGTTTTGGCGAAATCCTCGATATCCTGAACCGTTACCGCTTTGACCGCAGCTACATCTTCAGTCACTTCGCGATACTGCCCAAGATACTGCCAGTTAAATCCCAGATCAATCAGACGGCCCATCGGCTGTTCATTTTTGATCACTAAGGCGCTGAGGATCTTATTCTTGGCTTTAATCAGTTCATGTTCGTCAATCCCGTCCTTTTGAATATCCGCAAAGATCGAATCGACCGTTTTCATCACCTGTTTCGTATTGTCGGGATTACAGCGGATGTAACTGTAGAACATACCTGTCCCGTCCATCGCATTGAAATGCAGCGAGGCCGCTTCAGCCAATGCCTTATCCACCAATCCCCAGAAAAACCGCGAGCCGGTATCGTCACCGATGATCGTTGCGAGCACCGAGGCCGCAAACCGCCGCTTGTCCTGAGCGCTGACGGCATGGCTCATCAGGCAGATATGTTCGCAGGACAAATTCGATTTGCTATGCGAGCCTTTTTTGATACTGCCGGAGAAATCATCTTGTCGACGCGACGCTTCGGCCGGCTGCCACGCAGCACATTTCTGCTCAGCTTCATTACAGATCGTTTCCCAGTCAAAATCGCCCGCGACCGAGAGCACCATGTTGTTGGGACTGTAACGGCGTCGAAAATATTCCCGCATTTGCTCGGCCGTTAACGCATCGATGCTTTCAACGGTTCCCAATACGCTGTTGCCGCAGGGATGTTCCCCGAAATGCAGTGAGCGGCATCGATCGATCACGTCGAATGTCGGCATATCCTGGTACATGGCGATCTCTTCTTTGATCACATTTTTCTCGATATTGAAATCCTCATCCCGCAACGCCGGACGCATCAGTTCACACCATAAGCTCGTAATCTCCGGCAGATACTCCGGCAGCACCGCCGCATAATAGACCGTACTCTCTTCGCTGGTAAAGGCATTGAACTGCGCACCGGTACGGTCGAATGCCTCGTTGACCTCCAACGCGCTGAGTCGCTCGTTGCCCTTGAACATCATGTGTTCGAGAAAATGCGATACGCCGTTGATCTGCTCGGTCTCATCGCGCGAACCGGTCTTGGTGAAAAAGCCCACGGCCGCCGATTTGGCCTGGGCATTCCGTTCGCCGATGATCACTAATCCGTTTGCCAGTTCTTTTTTCAAAAAATCCATAAGAAACCTTATTGTCTTAAATTTTTATCTCTTTGGGACCGATCGTCACTGCCGTAAAATCCTTAAAGGGGTGCTTCTTCAGATACGCCAGCACCGAGTCAACGGTGATCGCGTCGATTTTTTGTTTGATCTCATCGAGCGTTCGAACACGACCAAGCGTATAGTAATCGCTGCCGATGGCACCCGCTCGACTGCTGGACGATTCGCTGGCCAGAATCAAATCGCTTTTGAGTCCGACCTTGGCCCGCTGCATCTCGTCCTCGGTAATCCCCTCGGCCAATCGGGCAAACTCACCGCGGATCACATCGGCCGTCTCCTGGGCCTTATCCGGCGTCGTACCGGCATAGCACATCACCCCGGCATAATCCTTGAGCGAATGATACCGGGCACCGACCGCATAACAAAGCCCGCGTTTCTCGCGCACTTCGACAAACAGCCGCGCGCTCATCCCCCCCGAAAGCACCATGACCGCCGCATGAGCATTATAGTAATCCCGATCCTGCACCGTCACCGCATCGGTCATCAAACCAATATGCACCTGAGCGCCGTCATTGCCAAAATGCTGATAGCCGCCCCGATTGGTTTTGGTCTCGATCACCGGGCATTGGGTTTTCGGGCTGCCGGAAAGTCGTTTTTGAAGCTGATCGGCGATCTTCTCAAAATCGTATTTGCCCGCCGTCGTAACGATCATCTCGGATGGACAGAAATACTGCCTGATCAATTCCCGCGTCTTGTCCGCATCGAGCTTCTGGAGCGCGTCGATATCGCCGGTCGTATTCGTGCCATAGGGTTCCGGATAAAAAGCCTCTCGCAGCAGCAGCATCACCTTGCCGCGCGGATTGTCATCGAGCGCCTTAACCGATTCGATCGCCAGGGTCTTGGCGTATTCGAACTGTTCATCCGTCAGTTTCGGCTCCAGCACGATATCGGCATACAAATCGATCGCCTCATCGAGATTGCTGGCCTCCAGCGCCGCTCCCAGTGACAGAAACTGACTGCCGACCGCACTGCTGCGATGCAGCCCGAGCGTATCCAGCGCATCGCTGAGCTGGCGGCTGTCGCGTTTGCCGGCCCCGCGGAAGATCCAGTCGCTGATCAGATTCGATGCCCCGCAATGGGACCGCCCCAGCGGCGCCGCTCCGGCCGGGACCATCATCCGAAATGACCCCGATTGTACGCCCGCCAGCGGCTCGGCAACAAAAACGGTGCCATTATCGAGTTTCTTTAATTGTGCTTGCATAATTCTAACGCCTCGTCAATGATAGGATTAGCAAAAATATGTATTATACCGGCGATCCGGCCGATGTCAAAATGCAAATAACCGACTCCTGACACCTTTTTACGGATTCCGCGATAATAAACTTGCCAACTTAAACAAATTCGATTAAATTAACGGTTCGCGTTGTGAATCGGAATCCTGGTGGTAAGGTACGAACAATCCGCTCCGCAGATCCCGAAGCACGAGGCCCAAATACCGAATCATGGAGAGGTGGCCGAGCGGCTTAAGGCAACGGTTTGCTAAACCGTCGTAGGGGTACAAACCCCTACCACGGGTTCGAA
>CAZFDE010000125.1:0-4814 GCA_964517795.1 uncultured Pirellulales bacterium
ATAATCTGATTAAATTTTACAGTGCCTATAATACATCGGAAAAACTGGACGTTTTGCCGATTCTCGGTTATGATAGCTGCCGGAATACGATTGAAAGAACGAAGAGAAAAAAATGCCGGACGAAAAGGAATTTAACACCGAGCCGTTAGAAATTGTCGAACCGATCGGCAAGCGGGTCCTGATCCGAAAGGACGAGGACAAAAAACAGACCAAGGGCGGCATTCAACTGCCGGACAATATCGAAATCCCCACCATCACCGGCCGCGTGGTGACCATCTCCGCCGAGGTCGAAAATAATCCCGAGATCCCTCTGCGGCAGTATGATAAGGTCCTTTTCAATCCGAAAGGCGCGATTCCGGTGGATTTCGAAGGGGATAATCGCCTCTTTGTGGTCGAAGTGGAAAATGTTGTTGCCGTCTTTCGCAAGGAATAATCCAAACTGCGCAAAAAATCAGCCGGAAGGGCAGTCACCCCTCCCGGCTCTACAGAAGTTGCCGGCATAACCTTCTTTGGGGGAGAAGGGGGACATTGCTTTTATGTGATCAATCGAAAAGACCTTCGTAAAACGAAATGATAATAACCGGTTAATCGTATAATAAGTATCACGCTTCTCTGCTCCTGTTCGATTTTCTTACCAGATGATCATTAAGATGTATGCCGACGATAGCGCCTTTGTTTCAACAGCCAGATTGCCCCGATGCTCAACAAACCCACAGTTGCCGGTTCCGGGATCTCCGGCGGAACCGGAAAATCGTCGTTTTCCATTTCCGGCGGAACCGGCAGGTCTTCGTTTATTTCAGGTTCTTCGAAGCTGGGGAAACGGACACTATCTCTTCGCGCACCGCCGCCGCCGCCCCCACTGCCTGTGGAAAGATCGGCAGCAACGCCCGTCAGGCCGCCGACCGGAGCGCTTTTGGCCCGCTCCTCCAGTGCGACGAAATCGAAGTTGACGCGTTCAAACACCGCAACGATGATTTTGGGCGAATCGCCTAAGGCGGTCGTTGTGCTGGATGCCGGGTCGCTGACGTCGCCGATCCAATAGACGAACTGATAACCCGGTTTGGGTGTCGCCGTTAATGTCACCGGTTGGGCGGCATCGACATTGTGAACACCCGTATCCGGAGTCACCGAACCGCCGTTGGCCGGTGACTTTTCGATCAGAATCGAGGCACTCGTCTGGCTGCAAACCGGCACGGTCATCTTGATGACCAGAACCAATGCGACCAGCAACAGCCAGCGATAACACACTATTTTTTCAACACATCTTTTCATCACGCCCCCACGCTCCTTAAACGGGAATCCCCGTTATATCTGTGTATCAGATGGGTTTTATGCGACCTTTTTTCGTTTACGCAGCAAAGCCAGCACACCTAAGCCGAGCAGACTGATGGTGGCGGGTTCCGGAATTTCCGGCGGAACGGGAAAGTCGTCATCGTCGTCGTCGGCGATCGTAATCTCGTAATCGCCTTTCACCCAGTCCTGGTCACTCGAGAAAGCCAAAAACCATGAGGAATCCCCTTCGAGGATTGCAAAACCGTCACCCTCAAACGTCCAGACACCTTTTTTATTGGATTCGGTGAAAAAGCTGTCCGTCGGTTCAACCTGACCTTCACCGGGATCCTGGCCTTCGATGCTTTCCTCGTCCACGTCCATGGAATAGTCGGTCAATCCGAACACGGAAAAACCGTCAATACCCGCTTCGCTTAGGGCGGAGTTAAAAACCTGGTAAGCATAGATATATCGACCGCTGCCCGGATTGGTAAATCCGTCACTACCTGTGAATTCGTTCGGATATGTCTGCGTGTCATAGACCGCAAAACGAACCAGACCCGACACGTTGTGTTCGACAATATCGAAACTGGTGATACCTTCGTAATGCGAGCTTTGCGGCAGATCCACCAGTGCCCGGGCCGGTACTGTCCACACCATCAACATCATTAACATCAATAAACTGCTTGATTTCATTACCCTCATTTTTTCCTTCCTTAACAAACGTTTCATTCAATTGTTTTCATTTTTGTTCGATGCCGTATATATGAACTGTCCTCTGTTCGAAAAACGCCTCTTGCGGCGTATTCGTACCATCGTAACGCCGGCCGCAAACAACAGCAGACTGGCCGGTTCGGGTGTGATTACAAATGCCATATCGATATCATCGCCTGAGAAAAAATGCCCATCGGGATATGTCAGTTTATTCCAGGCCGGCTCGTTCGCATCGATACCGTAAACGGCCGCGTCATTGAAATGCTGCATGGAATTTTTCCATCCGAACTGGGCCCGGTCATCGGGAACATCCGCTTCGACCGCCAGCCAATAGATGATCGGTGCCGACGGTGTTCCTTCCTGGACAAACGGATCGTCGGGGATCAAAAAATTATATTGCCAGCAGATCGTATCGGCAGGGCCGCCCTGACCGGGCAGCGACGGAATAAACGTGTCACCCGTCGGATCGTACCAGCCTTCCTGAAGATCGGACTGGTATTGGCGGACGGCAAATTCGCCCGGCGCAAAATCCCGCGACCATAACGGTTCACGGGGGGTGCTGTAACCGGGACCGCCCGGCATATCGGCGGGCATATCGGAATAGATGCTGAGTGTAAAGGTGACATCGCCGGGATTATCGTTGGGCATTACGTCGTTGAGCCACGATCCCCAAATGTGAATATCCGTAATCGGCGATGGATCGAAACATAAGAAGTCATCCGCCACTACGGTCGGCGATCCCGCGGCGACATCCATGCCGAAATAGGTGACGTCCGGTAACTGGACCCACTTCGGGGCGTCCCAGTCACCCAACACGGTGCCGGACAACAGTGCCATGACGGCGATCAGTGCGATGTTGATTTGTCGTGTCCTCATTTTCATCATTCCTGTCCTCAAATTAGGTTCCACTCAATCCGTTTTTTATCGTTATCCGCGCATACCGCGGGCGCAAACGTTTCGTCGAGTTCTCTTTCCCTAAATGAGTTCCTCCTCCCAATTCAGAGGATGCACAGAAAAAATCCGTGCGCAATTAGCCCATCGGGCTACAATCCGGAACGTTCGTTCCTTTTGTGAGTTTCCCCACCCCATGTTGATTTGCTGATTAGCAAGAAAACCCAAAATTTAAAAGAGCACATCAAAGTTGCAAAAAGACGAAGTTGCCTATAGTGAGTTTTCTTCCAGCCCCCAAGCTGTGAGTATATTGAACCATATTCGGCGGGACATGTCAAGTGTTTTTTTGGAAAAAATCAGAAAATTTTTTCAGTTGCGATAACGTGCGATAAAAGCCTGTTTTTGGCCACAATAACGCGGATTTTCGTATTTCTCTCACGGTTTTTCGAATCCGCATATTTTGGAATTTTTGTTTTTTCGCAGTTTTAAGACGGCCTGCAATTTGGCGATTGTCACCGTTTATTGCGGTGCGGCCTTGCCTTTTCGGATCGGTTTTTGCTGGACGTACCGGCTGATATTGCGCACCGCCTGACGCAGCCGCTGCTCGTTTTCCACCAGCGCGATCCGCATATAATCCTCACCGTTTTCGCCGAATGCCCGGCCGGGCGCCATCGCCACCTCGGCGTGCTCCATCAGTTCCATCGCGTAATCGATACTGCCTTTGCCCCGGCAATGCGCCTGCGGCACTTTGGCCCAGACGAACATCGTCGCCCGCGGCTTTTCGACCTGCCAGCCGATCCGCGAAAGCCCGTCGCAGATCACATCCCGCCGGGCCTGGTATATCTTGTTTTGCGCGATAATATCCTGCTCGCAGTGCCGCATTGCGATGATCCCGGCGATCTGGATCGCCTGGAAAATACCATAATCGTAGTACCCCTTGATGGTGGCCAAATAATCGACCATATCCCTATTGCCGGCGATAAAGCCCACGCGAAAGCCTGCCATATTATACGGCTTGCTGAGCGTAATAAACTCGACGCCGATGTCTTTGGCCCCTTTGGCGCTGAGGAAACTGGGGGCCTTGTATCCATCGAAACACGTCTCGCCGTAGGCGAAATCGTGGATCACGGCGATCCCGAACTTTTTGGCGACATCGACGACCATCTCGAAAAAGCCCTCATCGACCGTCATCGCGGTCGGATTGTGCGGATAGTTGAGGATCAGCAGCTTCGGTTTGGGATACAGATGTTCGATCGTATCGGCGATCGTCTTGACGAATGCCTCATCGCGGCCGAGCGGGATCGTGATCACATTACCGCCGGCCAGGGCGACGCCGTAATTATGGATCGGAAAGGCCGGATCCGGCACAATAGCCGTATCGCCCGGGCCCAGCATCGCCAGGCACAGGTGGCTGAATCCCTCTTTCGACCCTAAACACGCCAAAACTTCGGTCTCGGGATCGAGCTCGACATCCCAGTTGCGCTGGTATTTGATCGCGACCTCTTTGCGGAGGTTCTTAATGCCCTTGGATGCGCTGTAGCGGTGATTGCGCGGGTCCTGGGCCGCCTCGCAGAGCTTATCGACCACGATCTGCGGGGCCGGGTCCGAGGGATTGCCCATGCCCAGATCGATGATATCGGCGCCCTGCTGGCGCATACTGAGTTTCAGTGCGTTGAGCCGGCCGAACAAATACGGCGGCAAACGCGTGATTCGCTGTGCCGGTTCGATCTTAAAGTCTGCCATTTTCCTGTTCCGTTCCAATGATCAATAATACCTCATTCTTCGTGCAGTGTAGCCGATATCCATGAATTTTCAATCTTTTTCAAATTTTGCGAATAGTTCGCCGCTGCGCTTGCACAGACAGAGCTAAAGGATCGCAAAGCGGTTTCGGTTGCGCGGCGCGTATCGGTTGCGGTTGACGGTTGTCGTGCTTGGACGCG
>CAZFDE010000126.1:0-2476 GCA_964517795.1 uncultured Pirellulales bacterium
ATCCCAAGAATAAAATTCGTATTGACCGAACTTCCGAACTGCGGGGCTTCTTCAATGTCACCGCCGGCGATATCCAGCACTTCCTGAACCCGGTCCACGACGATACCGGTATTAAAGTTTTTGGAGTCCTGATTGATCTCCACCACAATGATGCAGGTGTGCTCGGTTACTTCGGCGGTCGGCATGCCGAATTTCGCCCGCAGATCGATGACCGGGATCACCTGTCCCCGCAAATTCACTACACCTCTGACATGATGCGGTGTCTGGGGTACGGCAGTGATGTCCATATATCCGATAATTTCACGAACTTTCAGTATTTCAAGCCCGTACTCTTCACTTCCCAGCGCAAAGGTCAGGTATTTGCCCTCCTTGTCCAGCAAGGCCTTACTGTTTTGTTGCGTCTGTCCGACTTGTCCGATTGTCTCAGGCATAACATATCTCCTTCAATCAAATTAAACTGTTGTCTTACAGCTTCCGTTTTAAATGCGACTTTTAATGTCCTGTATTTCCCGGGTGCGACATCTTCCCGTAGCAGTATTGTTTTCGTAGCGTTTGGAAAAATGTTAATTTCGGAAAGTACCAAATTGTGCTGCGATATTACCCAGATTGAACCGGCGATATCAAGCCGAATGGCGCAGGTCGATAAATATGATTATGGGTACTGAAAGGAAAGGAAAATTAAAACCAATGTCAGGTTAAACCCATTGCAAGCGCCCGTTTAACCAGGTCGGCGGCCGTATGCGCATTACATTTTTTCATGATCTGATTACGGTGATATTCAACGGTTCGTTCGGTGCGACTGATATCGCGGGCAATCTCTTTATTGGTCTTGCCGGCCACAATCAGATGCAGAATTTCCAATTCACGGGGTGTTAAATCGTATTCCGCCTGTATATCGAATAATGTCTTTTCCAAAAAACCATCCACAGGCGGATCGGTTCTAAGAGATTGATTAGCCGTTGAGACATCTGCCATATCGTTACCCCTCAACTATTTTAATCAATGTATGTACAGTCAACGGTGGTGCTGAAACACCCCCAAAAATTACAGGGCGATCGGCAGAGAAGGGATTGCCCCCCGAAAAAGCACCAAGCCCCGATTGTTCATTATTCAATCAATCGTTATGTGTCAATCCCAACTGCCAAATCGATTGTCCTTTAGATTATATCGGAAAACAGACATGTCACCGCATAGGAGGAAATACCTATGACGCGAAAGGAAATAACTATTTATGGCTTGTGTAAACCAAATCGCTATCAAGTCTAATATCTGGTATTTTTCGTATAAGCGGATTCAACACATAATTGGGTTCGAGGGCCGATGATGACAGATGGAATGGCCGATTGCAATCGTTTTGGGGTGCCGGAAAATACTGGATAGTTCCTCCTCACGCAACGCACTAACGTGTACCGTTTCTGCTGACGGCAAACACCCGGCTGAATTTTGATTGACAACGCGAAAAAAGAACCTACAATAGGATCCGAATTTTGCGGTTCACGGGCCAAATGCAATCGCTTTTGATCAGGGTGCCGAATGAAACACTTTGCCAATCCAGAGGATCAGATGCGGCCACCGGGAGAAAACAGGTGAGGGGTCACAAAGACAAATTATACCGAAAAAGCAAATCTTCCCGCGTAGAGCAATTAAAGTCCGTTCCTTTCGATCCCGACAGGATTCAGTGGCTCTTGACCAAACGCAAGACAACGGATCGGGCACATGCATACCACCCCTGTTATGGCGATCTGACCGAACTCAATACGTCGCGGCTGATCCTCGATTCGGTGGGCAAAGAAACCCTCTCGTCCATTGTCAGCGATTTTCTGGATCTGCTGGACACCTCATCAGCGGTCTATGAAAAAAACGGCGATTATGCATTGGGTATCTTTGCTTCGGGCTATTGCCAGTACCTGGATCAGGCATCCCGGAATTTATGCGGCAAATGCTCGGATCAAGAGGCCCTCGCCGGCGGCCGCTGGCTCTGCCATGAATCCTGCTGGTCCGATGCTTCCAGGGCCGCTATTGAGCAGGGCGAGCCGGTCGATATTCTTTGCAGCGGCGGGCTTCGGATCTATGCGGTTCCGATCCGGGCCGGCGACGAAATTGTCGGGGCGATCAATTTCGGCTACGGCGATCCGCCGACCGATGATACGCAGATCAAAACGATCGCCGAACGGTACACGGTCGATCCGGATGAGCTTCTCCGACGCGCCGAGCAGTACGAAAGTCGCCCGCCGTTTATGGTCGATATCGCCAAGCAACGCCTGCAGACGACCGCTCAATTGATCGGCACCATCGTCCGGCAGAAACAGGTTGAAGACGCACTCAAAGAAAGCGAAGCCCGTTATCGTCAAATTTACAATCAAACACCCGTGATGCTGCACTCCATTGACCGGGAAGGGCGTTTGATCAGTGTCAGCGATTATTGGCTCGATGTTATGGGGTATCAGCGTGATGAGGTGATCGGACGAAAATCGGT
>CAZFDE010000126.1:2576-4327 GCA_964517795.1 uncultured Pirellulales bacterium
GAAAATCGGTGAAAGATGTCTTTACCGGTGTTGAAAAAAGCGGCATACTCGACGTATTCAAACAAGCCTGGCAAACCGGCAAATCAATCCATTTACCAGAGGCATTCTATCAGGGTGAGCATGAGCCCGGCAGTTGGCGTGAAAACTGGGCCTATAAACTTGAGCCGAACTATATTGTTGCCGTTTATAATGATATCACCGAACGCAAGCGATTGGAATCCAATGTGTTAAACTACCAGCATCAACTCAAGGAAATGGCCTCGCGGCTGTCCCGGGTTCAGGAAATCGAACGCCGGGACCTTTCGCGTCGGCTGCATGACGGCATCAGTCAGAAACTGGCCATGAGCCGACTCAAACTGCAGCGCACCGCTCACGATATCGAGGATGCCGAACTGGCGGAAAACCTTACGGGTGTTTGCGATGAATTGCTCGAGATGATCGAAGATTCCTATTCAATGATGCTGGAGTTGAGTAATCCGGTCCTCTATAAAATGGGTCTGGCCGCGGCCGTGCGATCACTGGTGGAATCGCGATTTCTGGACGATATGGGAATCCGGTGCACGTTTATCGAACCCGAAGGGCCGCTTGAGATTGGCCAGGATGCACGTGTGGTACTTTACCAGGCGGTCCGCGAGCTTTTGATGAATGTCGGCAAACACGCCCGGGCAATCGCCGCCGAAGTCCGCATTGTCAATGAACCGCCCCATTTGTGTATCACCGTTACGGATGACGGGGTGGGGTTTGCCCCGTCCGCCGAATCGCTGCCAATGCCCAGTGGGGCCGGCGGATTCGGCCTCTTTGCAATCAAAGAAAGCCTTGAGGGGATCGGCGGAAAGCTGGATATTCAGTCCCGTCCGACAAAAGGCACTTGCGTAACGATCACGGTTCCGTTAAAATATACAAAATCCAAATAATCCGGAGGATACGATCATGAGAATACTGATTGCAGATGACCACGGTATCGTCAGGAACGGATTGCACGCGATGTTCGATGCCGAATCGGATATTGACGTGATCGGCGAAGCCATGGATGGGGCACAGGTTGTTCAAATGGCCGCGGAATTATCGCCGGATGTGATCATTATGGATATCACCATGCCGAACCTCAACGGGATCGAGGCGACGCGGCAAATCCTCGAAAACAACCCGAAAACCAGGATTGTTGCCCTTTCCGTTCACGCCGAAAAACATATCGTCAAAGAGATGCTCAGTGCCGGTGCGGCCGGATATGTCCTGAAAACCTATCTCTATGATGAGCTCTCAAGGGCAATCCACGCGGTCATGGAAAGCGGGTATTATCTCAGCCCCAGGGTCGCCGATACGCTCGTCGCCGATTATGTCGCCCGCGGACCGCAGCCGGTCAGTGAAAACCTGTATCTGACCGATCGCGAACGAAAGGTCATTCAGTTCGTGGCCGAAGGCAAAACCATAAAACAAATCGCATACGATCTTGACCTGAGTCCCAAGACCATCGATGCCGACCGTCGCAAGATCATGGACAAGCTCAATGTCATCAGCATCGCCGAATTGACCAAATATGCCATCCGCGAAGGACTCACTCCCCTTCAATAAGATTGCACCGGAGAATAAATCATTTTTAGCGGGTGTATTATGCTCACTCAGTTAGTTTCAGGCTATCCAATAAAAGGAAAATCCTCGACCAGTAACATTTGTTCCCTTTTCAAAACAAGCCAATTTAACCCGAATATTTCATAAATTTCTGTGAAGGTTGTTTTTTGCGTATATGCAGT
>CAZFDE010000127.1:0-4187 GCA_964517795.1 uncultured Pirellulales bacterium
TTATAGCTTTTGGGCTGATAGGCATAATCGAACCGCGTATAGGCCGTCCCGCCGTTGATGGTGGTCACGCGGCCGAGGTTATCATAGCTGTAATCGGTCGTAATACCGGGGCTGGGTTCTCGTCGCTCGTCGCTGGCTGATTGCGGCCCTGCGGGCGACTTAATCGTCACTGGTCGCTCGTTGCCGTAGGCACTGTGTGCATTTGATATTGACAGATTTCTCGGTACGCTCCCGACCTTCGCTTTGCTACGGCGAGGCGGGCAGAGTGGCGTTATGCTATAATGTTCGTGTGGCGATCCAACTGGCGGCGATATAGGTGCCCAGGACCGAGCCGAGATTGGCCAGGGCGGTTACCAGTAGGATCTTCGTTACGGGATTGACCCAGAAAGCTTTCAGTGAGGCGGTTGTTTTCGGTAGCGCCTCGAAATCGTCGACCTTGGGCGTTCGGATCCATGCCTGGACCAGGCCGGCGACCCAGCCGGCCGCCATAAATGGATTAATACTGGTCAATGGAGCGGCAAAAAAAGCAGAGACAATCGTCAGTGGATGCCCCAAAGCGACTGCGGCCCCGACAGCAGAGAGTATGCCGTTGACTAAAATCCAGATATAGACATTTTCAACGGCGTGGGCGGCGCCTTCCTTATAGAAGCCGTAGATGATCAGGGCGAGGATGGCTGTGGGAATTGCCCATTTGAAGATTTTCGGCCAGATGGATTTCGGCGGGATGACCTCCAGTTCGGTCAGGTTGATATCCTTTTGGATGTGCTGTTTGATCCCTTCGACATGACCCTTGCCGACGACGGCGACGACACGCTTGCCGGGGCTTTGGCGGATCTTCTGGGCGAGATAGATATCGCGTTCGTCGATCAGCCGCCGCTTGATTTCGGGAAATTTTTCCGAGAATTCGGCCATGACCGCTTCGAGCTGGTCCTTGTGTTTGATCTGTTCGATCATTTCGGCGTCGATTTCTTCGCCGACGAAGATACTGGCGATCATATGCACGAAGAGCTTGAGTTTCGTCCAGAATCCCAGATATCCCCAGAGGCGCTTGAGTGTGATCTCGATCTTTCTGTCGGCCATCACCAATGTTGCGCCGCGTTCGTTGGCCATCTGGGCGGCCGTGAGCATTTCGGCGCCGGGCTGGACGCCGAGTTTCTCGCCGAGCCGCTTGTAAAACGAGGACATCAATAGCTGGGCCAGCAGGAAAACCGCTTTTTTCTCGCGCAGCACTTTAAAAATATTCATATTGCGCCATGCGTCCTTGTTGGTCATTGCCTCGTACCGCGGCTGACACAGTTCGACGGCGATTGTGTCCGGCTGGACGGTGTTGATCGTTTCCCGCACATCTTCGACCGATTCGGGCGAGACGTGGGCCGTACCGACCAGATGGATCTGACGGCCGTCAAGGTGGATGCAGCTTATCGAATCTGAAGTTTGCGGTTGTTCGTTCATTATCGTGGGCTTTAATTTATAGCGGTTATCACAAATTCGGCCTCCAGGCGTTTGCCTTTGGGGTACATCCAGGTCACCAGCATGACGTAATCCTTAGCGGGCTCGGGATCGAAATCCAGATCGAATTCGTACGCCCGCAGGTAGTCGCGCCAGTAGCGGTTATTTTCCTGCGGCTCGATCAAGTCGAGGTCCGGCCAGATCGCGACCCGCCGACCCTTTTGCTGCGGGCCGAGCTGAACCCGCTCGTACAACTCGAAGCGGAACGTGCCCGGGGCCTTGACGGCACTGTCATAAGCGTCGAGCAGACTGACGAACAGCCGGATCGCCTGAGTCTGGAAATATTGTCGATCGGTCGAATACCCGGTCAGCGGCAGCACTTTCAGCATTTCGGGCGCATAAAGGTCGAGCACATCGCCGCTGAATTCGCTGCGGGTCAGCGGCGGATTGTCAGATGAATCGAAGTCCTCGCCCAGCGGCTGACAGCCGGTGAAGAAAACCAATGCGGCGAACACAGAAAGAATCGTCAAAACGAATTTTGTTTTTTTGTACATCATGATTGTTATTTCATTCGGTTATGCAAACAGTGTAACAGCAAAACCTGTTTTGGCAATGATTATTATCGAATCATCGTTGCGATTTTTATTCGTGTTTTTAACAATGCTACGACTTGCCGTCACTTACCAAGTGCCGCGAGTGACCTTGGCAGCGGGGTTTAAAAATAAAAAGGCGCCGCAGCATTATTATTACTGCGGTGCCCTGAGTTACTTTTTGTTAATCATATAGATTTGTTGCTTCTGTTTCTTCAACGGGACGGTCCAGCATATCTGTATTCATCGTTACCTTTATCCGTGTATCACCGGCCTCCACCGCTTTGACAACCACTCGCCATGTTGCTTCGGCTTTAGGAGCAAGATTGGGCAATGGTGCAAATGTAACAGTATTGCCCTCGATGGTTCCACGCGTTGCACCGCTGGAAGAAATATATTGGTGATTCTCTTCCAAAGTGCACGTAATTCGGATGTTAGTATCTGCTGCGGACCCTTGGTTTGTGGCTGTGATCACATAGGTTGTTTGCTCGTCTACCTCGACCGGATCAACGAGATCGACGACTTCCAGAAGTATCGCTGGAATACCTTCCACGACTGTTTTTATCGACGCTTCCACACTATCGGCGCATTCCGCTTTTGCGGTAGCACTATTCGTAAGGATATCTACCTTTTGCGGCATCATGACCAGTTGGACTGTTCTTGAAGCCTGGGGTTTGAGCGTTCCCAGATTCCAGAGGACTTTACCAGCCGACGCTCTACCGCCGTTCGTCGCCGAAACAAACTGAACGTTGGCTGGCAACTGATCTTCGATGACGAGATCGACTGCATCGGCATCCCCTTTATTGGTGACAGTAATTTCGTACTCAACAGAACGGCCGAGATATCGTTTTTCGGGGCCTGTTTTGGTTATGGCAAGAATCGGTTGGGTGACAATAGTGGTCGTCTCGGATTCGGCCTTGAGTCCGGTGGCCGAAGTGGCTACCGCCTTGTTCACATATTTGCCGGTTTTTTCCGCCTTCAGGGTGGTGGAATATTCTTTTGATTGACCGGCGGCTAAAGTTCCGGCACTCATCGCAATGGTATTTTTGCCATCAATTGTCGTCAATCCAGCCGGCAGTATATCTTCGACTTTAACATCTTTGGCAGATCCAGAACCTGTATTTGTAACGACAAATTTTACCAGGATATCATCGCATAGCAAAACGCTCGAAGGTGCTGTTTTGACCAGTTTTAGCGCGGGTTGAATAACGTTTGTAGAAGCGCAGGTGGGGAGGACATAACTGACGGTGGCACAATTTTCCAGACATCCGGTGCTGGTAGCCATGCCTTTCACTGTAATCACTTTCGCCTGTTCGGGGTTCAGCATCCCCATTTCAAAGGTTAGTTTTTTGCCATCCACTTTTGCTTTGGGATTGGTATCGGCCAATTTAAAATTTTCTGCCAGATGCTCGGTTACAACAACGTCATGCAGCATTCGGTCCGATGGATTGATCACTTCGATGGTGTAATTAAATTCCGAGTTCATTGCCACTTCGACCGGCATGTTTTTTTCAAGCTTCACAACCGTGCAGACCTCGGAGGGATAATACCCAGTTGCTAAGCATTCCCCACATGGGCTCTTGGGCGCAGGGGTTGTTTTGGCGATAGGCGCCGGCGCCTGTGCCGGTTTTTCCGGTGACGCTTTTGCCATCGGCTTGCATCGTTTGTCAAAAAAAACCAAATCCGATGGATAGTCTTCCGGTGATTCACCCCACATTTCTTTCCAGCTTTGACAACTGAAACAGCCCGCCAGCTGCAAGGCCGATGCCAACACCACCGTTAGCAACATACTTCTTTTCCAATTGTTCATAATGTTCTCCTTTCATTTTGGTTATTTTTTATATTGTTTTATTTGCGTCAATTTATCCTGCTTTTTGTTCTTGGATAAATTCGTTGCCGTAAAAAAAATGAAATGTTATTTCTGATTGCCGCCGAGTTATCCAGTAACGTTTTTTCAGATAATCTTCGATATACCAGCACGCAAACTGGTACGGCAATAGACAAGAAAATACTCACATTCCACATATCAGCGAATTCCTCTTACCATTTTCAAGAGTTTTCTACTCTAATTTTATGAAGTCAACAATGAGGGATTTACTTAGGGCTTGCTGAATAAGCCCTGCTTTCCCTTTTTTCCGGTCGCCGGCC
>CAZFDE010000128.1:0-4021 GCA_964517795.1 uncultured Pirellulales bacterium
AATTACTGCATATACGCAAAAAACAACCTTCATAGAAATTTATGAAATATTCGGGCTAACCCGAATATAAAGGTTTTATAGATTTTAATATTTTTTGTAATATCGTAAAATGGTCTTGACTTTTTTACGAGATATCTAATAATGGTCAGTATCATGAATATTCGCAAACGACTATACGATACGCTGTTGAAAACGCATTTGGCAAAGCAGCGGCAGATGGCTTTTGTCGTCGGGCCGCGGCAAGTGGGCAAAACAACGACATGCAGAAATCTTGTCGATCACTATCTCAACTGGGATAATACGGACGATCGCGCAGCGATCATCAAAGGGCCTTCCGCGATCGCCTCACAATGCGGCCTCGATCGACTCAACGAAAAGCCGCCTGCCGTCCTGTTCGATGAACTGCACAAATTCGGCCGCTGGAAACAGTTCTTGAAAGGTTTTTTTGACACCTATGTCGACCAGATCCATATCATCGTAACCGGCAGTTCGCGGCTGGATGTCTATCGTCGCGGCGGAGACAGTTTGATGGGGCGTTATTTCCTCTACCGTATGCACCCCTTTACCGTGGCCGAAACGGTTTATCAGGGATCGCCTGATATGAAGAGAATTATTCGCCCTCCCAAGGCCATCGATGAGGATGATTTCAAGGCACTTTGGACCCACGGTGGATATCCGGAACCGTTTCTCAAACGCGATATGCGATTCAGCCGACGGTGGCGAAACCTGCGCTTACAACAATTGCTCCGTGAGGATACCCGGGACCTGACCCAAATCCATCACTTAGATCAATTGGAAATGCTGGTTAAGCGGCTCATATCCCGCTCAAGCCAGCAACTAATCTACAGCAATCTTGCCAAAGAAATACAGGTTACAGTCGATACGGCCAGGCGATGGATCGCAACATTGTGCAATCTTTATTTAGGATTTTTGATCAGGCCCTGGTTTAAAAATGTTTCTCGTTCATTGCGTAAAGAGCCTAAATGGTTTTTAAGAGACTGGTCAACTATAGATGATACCGGCAGCAAAGCGGAAACATTTATCGCCTGTCATCTGCTCAAAGCGGTTGACGGCTGGAACGATCTGGGGTTAGGGGATTTTCAACTATGCTACCTGAGAGATAAATATCAACGGGAGATCGATTTCGTGGTTGTCCGCGATAATAAACCCTGGTTCCTGGTTGAAGTCAAATATGCTGACAGTACACTAAGCCCATCGCTGATCTATTTTCAGAAACAAACACGTGCCCCATTTTCTTTTCAGGTTGTGGTCGAAGCCGATTTTGTAAACAAAGATTGTTTTGCCGTTGGAGATCGTGCGATTATTGTCCCGGCGCGAACATTTCTCTCTCAATTGTTATAGCAGGCAAAATTGTAAAAAAAATGCCGAAGGAGGGAATCGAACCCTCACCCTGTCGCCAGGACGGGATTTTGAATCCCGCGCGTCTGCCAATTCCGCCACTTCGGCTTTGGGCACAAGCGGGTGATGGGAATCGAACCCACATGGCCAGCTTGGAAGGCTGGAGCTTTACCATTAAGCTACACCCGCATAAAAGCATTTGCATGGCCGTGCTGCTGCTTTTATACTGATAGGCGGGTATTTTAGGTAAAACATGCGGTCTCGTCAACCGTGAAAAGTAATTTAAGACAAAGCAGGAGAATCTTGATTATGACCATTGAACAGACGGCCCAAAACGCCAAAGCCGCGGCCATTCAATTAGCGGCCGTGCCGAGCGATGTAAAAAATACGGCCCTGAAAGCCATTGCCCAGGCGCTGAAATCGAAACAGGACCAGATCATTGCGGCCAACCAGGCCGATCTCAAGGCTGCCGAAGCGGATAATCTCGCGGCCCCGCTGCTCAAACGGCTCAAATTCGATGCGGGCAAGATCGCCGACTGTATCGAGGGGATCGAGAGTCTGATCGGGCTGGATGAACCGGTCGGCCGCACACTATCGGCCATCGAACTGGATACCGGCCTTGAACTGTATAAGGTCAGTTGTCCCATCGGGGTGATCGGAGTGGTGTTCGAGTCGCGGCCGGATGCACTGGTGCAGATTTCGACATTGTGCCTGAAAAGTTCCAATGCCGTTCTCTTAAAAGGCGGCAGCGAGGCCGAGAAAACCAACAAGGCCTTGGCGCAGGTCATCTGCGAGGCGAGCGAAAACGCGGGCATCCCTGCGGGCTGGCTGGGCCTGCTTCAAACACGCGAGGATGTCAATGCGATGCTGGGGCTGGATGACTATATCGACCTGATCATCCCCCGCGGTTCCAACGCCTTTGTCAAATATATCATGGATCACACCAATATCCCTGTCCTCGGCCACGCCGACGGCATCTGCCATGTCTATGTGGACGGCGAGGCGGATATCCAGACGGCGCTGCGGATCGCGGTCGATTCCAAATGCCAGTATGTCGCCGTCTGTAATGCCGCCGAAACCCTGCTGGTCGATGATAAAATCGCGGGCGAATTTCTGCCGAAGATCAAGGCCGCATTCGATGAGAAGAATGTCGAGATCCGCGGCTGCGAAAAGACCTGCGCGATCATCGATGCCAAAAAAGCGACCGAGGAAGACTGGGGCACCGAATATCTCGATTACACGATTTCCGTGCGGGTCGTGGACGGGCTTGATGCCGCCATCGAACATATCAATCGATACGGTTCTCATCACACCGATGCCATCGTTACCGGCAATCCTGAAAAGGCGGCCCAATTCATGAATCTGGTCGATTCGGCGGACGTGTTCTTTAATGCCAGTACGCGATTCAGTGACGGTTATCGCTTCGGCCTTGGCGCAGAGGTGGGAATCAGCACCAATAAGATTCATGCCCGCGGGCCGGTTGGGCTGGAGGGGCTGTTGATCTATAAATACAAGCTCATCGGCAACGGCCAGACCGTGGCCGACTACAGCGATGCCGACGGCAAAAAATTTACCCATAAAAAACTGGATAAGAACTTTTCGCCTTAAATTTTTCTATCGCACAAAGACCTGGCCGGCATCGGGCACAATTGTTTGGCCGGTGATCGTTCGGGACTGATCGGAGCACAAAAAGACCACCGAATCGGCGATGTCCTGTCCTTTGATCTCGCGCCGCAGCGTCGTCTTGTTCACGTAATACGGAATCACCTCTTCGGGCTTGATGCCGTATTTTTTCGCACAGGTACGAATATACTGCGGGTTCCAAATCTTTGAGCCTTCGAACACGTTGCCCGGACAAACGGAATTGACCCGGATGCCGTATTCGCCCAGTTCCATCGCCCAGCCGCGGGCCATGTGCAGTTCGCCCGCCTTGGTGGCGTTATACGGCGTGTTATTTTTGCTCGCGTCCAGGCCCGATTTGGAGCTGATATTGACAATGCTGCCGCCGATGCCCTGATCAATCATGATCCGGGCGGCATACTTGGCCATCAGGAAATAACCGGTCAGGTTGATCTCCAGCGCCAGCCGCCATTTATCGACCGGCAGATCGACCAGCGAAAACGCCGGCGCGATTCCGGCCGCATTGACCAGAATATCCACGCCGCCCCATGTCCCGACAAGTTGATCGAACGCATCGGCCACCGCCGCTTCATCGGTAACATTGCAGTGCACCAGAAGCACCTGCGATTGCGGCAATTCATTTTTGATCATTTCTGCAGTCTGTTCGGCGGCTTGGATATCGATATCGGCAATGGCGACCGAAGCGCCGGCCCGTGCCAAGCCGATTGCGATACTGCGGCCAAGACCGCTGCCTGCACCAGTGACCACAGCGATTCGGGATTTAAGCTGCTGACCCGCACCCCCTTCAATCAACTTCCTGCGAAACGCCTCCGATTCCCAGTTATTGATGAAATCCTGCTGGCGTTTGGTCAAACTTGCAATACCGCCCATCCGTGAGGCGTTCACACGAACAAAAAGCGACGTTCGAACGATGTCCGCGATCACCGGCGCCAGATTCTGTGTGGCGGCCACAAAAAGCCCCACCCCCTTTACCATAAAGGCGAGCGGCAGTTTACCCCGCTTGTCCTTCTCCCGGACCAAC
>CAZFDE010000129.1:0-3986 GCA_964517795.1 uncultured Pirellulales bacterium
ATCCAAACAAAAAAAAGTGAATAAATTGATGTGTTTATTTATTTACGGCTACTTACTGAAGGAGATGAGGGTATCTTCAATGCTCAATCCGTTCATGTGTCATGGCCGAAAGAAATACCGGATGGCGGTATTGTTATAAAGGGCATGTACGGCCGTTCGGGTATCCGATACGGGATCGAGTCTTATTTTATCCCGGAAAAGAATCGCCAGCAAATCGAACAGGATTTGCGTAACAATTCCCGACAAGCAAAAGCTCAGATAAAAGTGGACAAGTACGGAAACGCTGCGCTGATCAGGCTGCTGATCGAGGACAGGGTTTATGAATATTAATCAAACAGGCAATGTCTTATTGATGGGGCATAAACGAAAACAAGAAACGTAATAAGGGTGTGCAAGTAAAATCCGCACAAATCGATGCCCCATCCTCTTAGGGGTTACGAAGGGCCGGCAATCCCTATCCGAGAAAGGATTTCCTAAAAAATTTGCTTTGGTGCGGAAATTGTGTTAAATATATTGGCGACAAATGCATATATACCATTGCGTTTGAAGCAAAAATTTGACTAATTTGACATTGAACAAGGAGAACGATCATGCAGGAATCATGGGAAGTCGTACCCGGTGGGATCGGAAAATTCAAGGTAATCTTTACGCTGATTTTGATCTTTCTGATTTTGTTCGTCATTATGGTATTCACCTCGACGGTCAAGATCGGCGGCGATCAGGTCGGTATCGTCGAAAAGAAGATCGGGGGCGGTCCGCTGCCGGCCGGCCGCATCCTGGCTGTTGATGGCGAAAACGGCATCCAAGCCCAGATCCTCGCGCCGGGCTGGCACTTTTTCTACTGGCCGTGGCAATACACAATCAGCAAAGAGCCGCTGGTCACGATCAAGGAAGGGTATGTCGGTCTGATCCAGGCCTCAGACGGCCTGAGCCTGCCGCCCAATACAATCTACGCGCCCGAATGGGGGGTACCGGTCAAGGATATGCTCAACGCCGAGTATTTCCTCACCGAAGGCAACGGGTACAAAGGACCGCAATTGACGGTCCTCAAACCCGGTAAGTATCGTCTCAATCCGCGTTTATTCACGGTAACCCAGGTTCCGGTGGTCAACGTCAAGGCCGGTACGGTCGCCGTGGTCAAAAGTAACGTCGGCGAGGTGATGGATCAGGAGGACCGGCTGGTCGAGGTCGGCCAGCGGGGTATCTGGAAAAAGCCGCTGACCGAAGGCCAGTACTACCTCAATACCAATGCCTACGAAGTGACCATGATGAATATCCGCCAGACGAAGGTCAGTTATACCAAGGAGATTGAAGCGGTTTCACAGCAACAGCGAACCGAAGCGATGCGGCCGATGATCGTACGAAGCAGCGACGGGTTTACCTTTCCGGTGGATGTTCGCGTCACCTATCGGATCAGCTCGGAGAACGCCCCCAAGGTAGTCGCGACGATCGGCGACGATACGCTGGTGCTGCAAAATCTCGTAACGCCGGCCGTACGCGGCATTTTTCGAAATAACGCTGAAAAGGTCAAGGCGCTGGAATACGTGCAAAACCGTTCGGAACAGGAAAACCAAAGTGCCCGGATGCTCGAAGCGGAACTGGAAAAATACGGGATCACCATTATGGCGGTTCGGATCGGTGACGTCGGCGACGAACAGAGTTTGGGCAATCTGCTGAAAACGCAGACCGATCGGGAAATCGCCCTCCAGCAGCAGGCCACATTCGAAGAGCAGCAGCGAGCGGCGGAAAAGCAAAAAGCCCTTTCCAAGACCGAACAGGAAGCCGAAGAGGAAAAGATATTGGCGACTGCGGCCTATGGGGTGAAAGTATCCGAAGAGAACAAGAAGAAGCAGATCATCGATGCCGAGGCCGAAGCCGAGCAAATCAAACTGGTCGCCGAAGCCAAGGCAACCGCGTATGAAAAGATATCGAAAGTCATCGGCATGGATAATGCGGCACTTCTTGAAGTGATGAAGCTGGTGGCGGCCGACAATATCCAGATCACGCCGGAGGTGATGGTCGGCGGCCAAAGCGGCAATGTCAGCGATGCTTTGATGGGGACCATCCTCAAAGGCATGCTCAAGAAAGAAATGCCGGTCAAAAAATAACAGGAATTCTCAATGAAAATATGTGTGACTGGTGCGGCCGGTTTTATCGGTTCGCATCTGTGCGAACGAGTGCTGGAAGATGGTCATGAGGTCGTCGGTTTGGATAATTTCGATGATTTTTACAATCCGGCTGTCAAGCGTTCGAATATCAAAAAATGCTTATCGCATAATCGGTTTCGTATGATCGAAGCGGACATCCGGAATGCCGATGCGGTCGGCAGCATTTTGATTTCGGGTATTGACGTGATTGTTCATCTGGCCGCACGGGCCGGCGTCCGTCCCTCGATCGAAAATCCGCTGCTGTATAACGATGTCAATATCAACGGGACGATGACGCTGCTGGATACGGCCAGAAAACAAAAAATCAAGAAATTCATCTTCGCTTCCAGCTCCAGTGTTTACGGCAATAATGAGAAAGTGCCGTTTTCGGAAGACGACTGCGTGGATTTTCCAATCTCCCCTTACGCAGCGACCAAAAAAGCGGGTGAACTGCTGTGCCATACGTATCACCATTTATACGAGATGGATATGACCTGTCTGCGGTTTTTTACGGTATATGGCCCGCGGCAGCGGCCGGATCTGGCAATTCATAAATTTACGCAGCTCATCGAACGGGGTGAATCGATCCCAATCTATGGCGATGGGACAATGATGCGCGATTTTACCTATATTGACGATATTATCGATGGAGTCATTGCCGCGATCGATCGATGCAGCGGTTACCGAATCTATAACTTAGGCGAATCCAGGCCGGCATCGGTGAATGACCTTGTAAACAAGATCGAACAGGCAATGGGAAAAACTGCAAAACGAGAATACCTGCCATTGCAGCCCGGCGATGTCAATCGCACTTTCGCCGATGTTACCCGCGCACGAAACGAATTAGGATATGATCCGAAAACGCGTCTTGAACAAGGGCTGTTGGAATTTTTGAAGTGGTTCAGTCAATTGCAGTAACAACCACGGCTAATGTTCAATCATTAAAAATTACCATCCTTTTTTCAGCAGGACAACAGGGATGGTTTTTACGAGAATTTTTATATTAAGCCATAGTGATCGTTTCTGTATATAAAGATAATCGTATTTGAGTTTATGAACCGGTTTAAGATCGTAAGAGCTTCGAATTTGTGCAATGCCTGTTATTCCGGGTTTGACAGACAGCCGAACGCCCTGAAGGGCCCTGTGACGCTCGACAAAAAACGGACGTTCGGGTCGCGGACCGACCAGGCTCATCGAACCTTCTAACACATTGAGCAATTGCGGGAATTCATCCAATCGCGTTGCTCTGAAAAATCGACCGATTTTTGTAACGCGGGCATCATCTTTTTGCGCCCAGACCGGACCGCTATCTCGTTCGGCACCGTTAATCATGGTGCGAATTTTATAGAGCGTAAAAATCCGGCCTTTTAGCCCAACGCGCTTTTGCCGGTAAAAAATGGGGCCCTTACCTGAAAAGAGTTTTGTCGCAATTGCTACAAGGATTAATGCCGGTAGAAAAAGGACAAGCAACCCCACAGCGCCGATAACGTCTAAGGCGCGGATGAAATATTCTTCCAGTATCCTGCCCTTAATCGTGTCTGATATAGCCGGTGTTATCTTCGGATATGGAATAATATCATATTCAGGATAGGTGAATTGTGGGCTAGAAACCTGGGATTCCACTAATTCGAGTGTTCCAGTTGCCCCCTGAGATGAGGACATTTGCTCAGTCTGCAATCCGCGCTCCATGACACTTATACTCCCTTATATTTGTCGGGGAAGCCACTTAACGACTACCCCCCATTAAATTGTGCTTTTTACGGATTATATCATTAATTTCAGTTTATGCCAGAATTTTAAGAGAATTTTAGATTTTTTTAAAAATGTCTTTTATGCTAC
>CAZFDE010000130.1:0-3925 GCA_964517795.1 uncultured Pirellulales bacterium
TGTAGGTTTCGCCGCTGGTGACAAAACCGTCGTTATGGCCGCCGGCGATCTCGACAAATTCTTTCGGCTCGGGGGCTGTTTCATAGAGCCGTTGGCCGAAAACGAAGGGCACGATCTCGTCGTCGGGGCTGTGGATAATCATAACCGGGCACCGCACTTTTTCCAGACAGCCGGCCGTATCATAACGAAATCGTGCGAACCATCGAACCGGCAAATAGGGATATATTTTTTTGCCCATATCGACGACAGAGGTAAACGCGCTCTCCAGTACCAGTGCGGCAACATCGAACCGCTTGGCCAGATAGGCCGCGATCGCTCCGCCCAGACTGCGCCCAAAAACGATCATCTGCTGCGGATCGGTCTTTCGGGTATTGACCAGCCACAAATACGCCGCCTCGGCGTCAAGATAGGTGCCCATTTCGGTGGGCTTGCCGGTACTTTGGCCGTAGCCGCGATAATCGAAGACCAGGCAATTAAGCCCCAGATCATGAAAGATCTGGATGCTGTCGAGGCGATGCATGAGGTTGCCGCCGTTGCCGTGACAAAACAAGACGGTCAATTCGGCATCGGCCGCCGGAATATACCACGCGTGGATCGTTTCACCGTCGGCGGTTGTCAGGCGCAGGTCGTCGTAATCCAATCCCAGATCCGCCGGGCTTAAGGTGATATCACGCATGGGATAATAAATGAACCTGGACTGCGCCACAAACAGGATCAGCCCGAGTGTAATATAGCAAAACGCGATGACCGCTAAGATCGATAACAGCATGGATTTGGCTCCTTTTCTATTTCGCCATAGCCAAAACAGATACACCCCGACAACGATTGCCAGCAACAGTTTTCTCATGAACAGTCTCCGTCAGATGTCATTTCCAATGCCGCCGATGTATTTTAATTTGTCTATCGCCGCAAAACAAGCTACAATCAGGCCATGAAACGCAAAAAAACCAAACCGGTTTTTGTCGGCAGCGTCCAGATCGGCGGCAGGGCTCCCGTGGTAATCCAGTCGATGACCAAGGTGGCGACAACGGATATTTCACGCTGTCTGCGGCAAATTAAGCAGCTTGCCGATGCCGGCTGCAAGCTGGTTCGGATCGCCGTGCCGACACGAAAAGATACTCAGGCCTTTGCGAAGCTGACAGAGCGGTCACCGGTGCCGTTGATCGCGGATGTGCATTTCAGTCCCGCGCGCGCGATCGAGGCGATTGAGGCCGGTGCGGCCAAGATACGCCTGAATCCCGGCAATATCAAAGAACGAAAGGATATAATCCGGATCATCGAGGCGGCCAAAGCACACCACACCGCTATTCGGATTGGCGTCAATGAAGCGAGCATTCGGGACCTTAAAGATGATACGCCGCCGGCGAAACGCGTTTCTTTGATGCTGCGCGAAATGAAGCGATATGTGCGATTATTCGAAAAGCAGCGGCTCGACCGGATCGTACTCAGCGCCAAAAGCAGCGATGCGACCCGAACGATCCAGATCAATCGCAAGCTGTCTGAAACTTTCGATTATCCCCTTCATATCGGCCTGACGCATGCGGGCTTACCCGAAGATGCGGCAATCAGTTCGGCAGCAACTTTAGGGACACTCTTGGCCGAGGGTATCGGTGACACAATTCGCGTCAGTGCCGCCGGCAACCCGGTCATCGAGGTGCAGATCGCCAGGGACATCCTGATCGCATTAGGGCATCATTTTAGACAAACGCCCGAGATCATTGTCTGCCCGACCTGCGGGCGGACCGAGCTGGATGTGGTTGCGCTGGCCAAAAAGGTCAAAAAGGCGGTTTCCCGAATCGATAAACCCATCCGCATCGCGGTGATGGGCTGTGTCGTCAACGGACCTGGCGAGGCCGCCGATGCTGATATTGCGATCTGCGCCGCCAAAGATAAAGCATTCTTTTATGTTAACGGGAAAAAGATCACATCCGTTCCCCAAACCAAAATCATTCCAACACTGCTCGAACATGCAGCACGGTTCTGACGTATCGATGCCCATGAAATCGACGGGACATTCAAAACAGATCAAAACCATCCTCATTGTCACCCTCTTTTCCATTGCGTTTGCGTATATCGAATCGGCGGTGGTGGTGTATCTGCGATATATCTTTCATCCGGAGGGCTTTATTTTTCCGTTGAACGTGCAGCTTTTACAGGACAGCGCCAAAAGCGTACTGCTGGTCGAAGTCGGCCGCGAGGCCGCTACGCTGGTATTGATTCTGACGGCGTGCTGGCTGTTCGGTGTCAATGCGCGTCAGCGGTTTGCCTATTTTCTGCTGATTTTTGCCGTTTGGGATATTTTCTATTATGTCTGGCTGAAGATTTTCCTCGATTGGCCGGCAAGTATCATGGACTGGGATATCCTTTTTTTGATTCCCGTGGTTTGGGCATCCTCGGTTCTGGCACCGGTGCTGGTGTCGCTATTGATGGCCGCAGCAGCGATCACGATTTTATATTTCGACCATATCGGCCGACCGCTGCGAGCCGGGGCGTGGGACTGGATCATCATATCCATGGCAACTGTTGCGATCCTTGTTCAGTTTTGCATCGCCGGGGTGAACTGCCACCGGCCGAATTACCCGGCATATTTCAATTGGTGGCTGTTTACTATCCCCCTGCTTTTATATGGCGGGGTTCTGGTTCGCTGTGTGCGGCGAAGCCTGAAAAGCAATCCCGCCGCATGCAGGGACATCCGGCAGGATTGATCGACGTTCATATGCGCTTAACTTCGGCTCTTCGAGGGTACCCGATTGCTCTGCTGCCTGTTTGAATGATTACCATTATTATTTTTACGCTGTTCGCGGGCGGTATCGGCAAAGCCTTCGAATTTTCCGAAGATCATCTTGCCGGCCGAGGTCTGCAGCGAACTGGTCACGGTGATATTAATATCGCGGCCAATCTTGTCGCGTGCCTCTTCGACCACGACCATCGTCCCGTCATCGAGATAACCGACCCCCTGCGTCATTTCCTCGCCGGGCTTGATGATCCGAAGCTTCATAAGTTCACCGGGCAGCGCGATGGTCTTGAGCGAGTTGGCCAGATCGTTGATATTCAGGACATCGACACTGCGAACCTGGGCGACCTTACTAAGGTTGTAATCGGTGGTAACCAGTCGGCCGTTATACTCGCTGGTGAAAACGACCAGTTTCTGGTCCACGCCCTTGACCTCTTCGATTTCGGGAATCGTGGTATCATCAATTTCAATATCGATCACCGGGTCGGCCTGCATCCGTTTAAGAATATCCAGACCGCGACGGCCGCGATTCCGCTTGAGTTTGTCGGCTGAGTCCGAGATCAATTGCAGCTCATTGAGGACAAATCGCGGTACGATCAGCGGGGCATCGAAAAGTTTGCTCTGACACAAATCCTGGATCCGGCCGTCGATAATGGCGGAGGTATCGAGCACCAGCGGCCGCATTCCTTTTATCTGCTTGGCGAATTCCACATACGGGATCACAAAACGCACATCGTCCTTGGTCCGCATCACGATACTGATGACCATATAACAGACGCAAATCCCCACAATCCAGCGGATCGCCTGCAGCGCCATTTCGGTCAAACCTAATTTATAGATCTCATTGACCATTACCAGAACCGGCGACAGCGCCCAACTGATGAAAATCCCGACCAGTAAGCCGAAGAAAACACCCGCCAAAGCGGACAGCGATTTTTTGGGCGTCAGGATATCGATCAGAAACGTGAATGCCGTGATGCCGAGCCCGGCCCATAAAATAGAGAAAAATGCCTCACGTTCGGGATCACCTGAGACCTCCGGGGCACTGAGATGGACCAGCAATACGGCCAAAATAACGATAAAAACAAGAACGCGAATCACATTGAGCAGCATAATAAGTCCTTTCGAATAAATAATATAACTCAAACTGACCGATTTTAGGCCGCGAGGAGTTTTTCCAAGCGGCGGATA
>CAZFDE010000131.1:0-3910 GCA_964517795.1 uncultured Pirellulales bacterium
ATTTTTTTTGCTTTTATATATGGTGATATTATCACTATTATGCTTGCTATCCGTTTTTGCTCAAAGATATAGGCCATTTTTTTATTATATCGCCTTTTTTAGCTTAATTCAGGCGTTTTTTCTATTTATGTGGCCTTCGGCATTCTTTTGTAAAAAGCCGATTTTGTTACAAATTTCTTTTCGATATGCAACGCATCATCGATTAAGATGCTAATAACAAGGATTACACAAATGCCGCAAAACCGTAACATTATGTTGAATTTGATGCTTTTGTATCTATTGCCGATGGCCTCATCTGCTTTGGGCGACTTCGATATTGGGTTTTTCAAGAAAGAAAAGCCCCAATTGATGATGATTTGCAACCCGAACAGTCCGGAAGAATTTTCGGATTCTACATATTTAGATGAATGCAAACCGGTGTCTCAACAAGATCAGGATCCAGTCCATCTGGTGATTGCGACTCACGGTTGGTTTGAAACGCATCGCTGGCCGCAACGTTTGGCGACTGCTATTTCTGTCAAAACTGACCCAAACCGAACACTTTGCGGATGGTTTAACTGGCTGGATCAGGCTCGGGTCATTAATCCGCGTGATGCGTCCAAATACGCCAAGCAGATTGGCGGGCCAATTCTGGCAGAAAAAATTCTCGCCCTGCCGGTCGAAATCGAGCATATTCATTTGATCGGCCACTCGGCGGGCTCATGGGTAATCTCTGAGGCGGCAAAAATTCTTGTAAAACATGATATTGCTTCGGTCCACCTGACGTTTCTCGATGCGTATATTCCGCTTAATGCCAACGAGCAGGAATTGGCCGACATCAACGATCCCAATATCACCCTATGGGCCGACCATTATTATACCAAAGATCTGACCCTGAAAGTCACTGAAACGCTGTTAACAAATGCGCATAACGTCGATATCAGTAAGATTACACCCGGCTTGTATGATCATGAATTTCCGCGATACTGGTATCCGGCCACCGTCTTGGGGCATTACGAACCAGACGAGCGATATGAGGGCAAACCGCTTTATTTCAAATATAATAATATCAAATACGGTTTCGCGCGCAGCCGCGAATTCAGCCAAACGGCATGGCTGCAAAGCCTGCAATTGGAGAAAGGCACTCGGCCTGTCATTTTTGAATCACCCAAAGAATCGTTTTTTGAGCGCTTCAAAAAACTATTTCACAAAAGGCGATAATCCGTTTCAATCGATCAGGGCGTATCCTCTTCGATCTCTTGTTCCATCTGCTCCATCTGCTGGTCGAGATTTTCCTCGGTGATCTGTTCTTCTGCCTGTTGCTGATAATTCGTCCCGCTGCCGCTGTCTTCCTTACAGCCGCCGACCGTGAACATGCACAGCGAAATCAATAACATCCATACAATCATCTTGCGACCCATTGTTCACCTGACCTTTCCGTGTCAAAAAGAAACCCTGTTAATCTTCATCTTCCTGTTCATCTTCATCCTGGTCATCATCATCTTCATCGTCTTTTTCAGCCTCTTTGCGTTCAGCCATCCGTTTCCTGGCTTTTTCGCTGACTTCTACAGTTTTTCCTTCCTTGATCGCTTCAATGCGCTGTTCGATCATATCTGTCTTTTTCTCATAGCGGGCTTGCTCTTTTTCCATCAAGGTGTCGATCTTTGCCAGCATCTTCTCATTGTTCTTTTCCCGGGCCAGCTCCTTCATGCGTTCAAGTTTAGCTGTCCGGCGCGCATGTTTTTCGTCTTCACGTTCAAGCTGCTTCTCAAAAGCCTTTATCTGTTGCGCGTGCGCTTTGCCTTTGACTTTCTCTTTTTCCTGCTCTGCATCGGCCTGTTGTTTATCTTTTTCCTTGTCAGCTTTTTCCCTGGCTTTTTCGCGTTTACGCTGCCTTTCTTTTTTGGCGGATTCGGCATCATCCTCATCCGTTTCAACTTCTTCGGCTTCTGTTTCGTTTTGAGCCTGCTCGACCTTACCGCGACCGCCGCCGTTGCCTTTGCCGCCGCCTTTTCCCTTACCCTTTTCCTGTGCACAGAGATCGGCCGCAAAGATCAGCATTGTCATCAGAACCAGTAATGTGAGTACCTTTTTCATAATCGCTACCTCCAAAAAAAAAATTAACGTTTGTTTTTAACATTATGATACTTTATCGTGCTATTACAACATTTTTCTGCAACCATTTCCAGCCTTGTCAATTCCGCGATTGTCCGTATAATAAGCGTTTTAATGTTATTTTGAAACAGGAAAAGGATTTATGGCAAAATTAGCGAAACTTGACGACATCGTATCGCTGTGTAAGCGGCGCGGCTTTATTTTCCAATCTTCGGAGATCTATAACGGACTGGCAAGCTGCTACGACTACGGCCCGCTGGGGGTGGAACTGAAGAATAACGTCAAACGGGCCTGGTGGAAAAATACCGTCCAGATGCGCGATGACGTGGTGGGGCTGGATTGTTCGATCCTGATGCACCCAATGGTCTGGAAATCGTCCGGCCATGCGGATAAATTTGCGGACCTGATCGCCGAGTGCAAAAAGTGCAATACCCGTACCCGGGTCGATCATCTCAAGGACCATGCCGACGAGCATACCGAGCATGTGCCGGTCGAGACAGCCATGGCTGATGCCAAGGCGCTGGTCAATAAAGTCTGCCCAAGCTGCGGTACCATCGGGCAATTTACCGATCCGATGCCCTTTCGGTTGATGTTCGAAACGAAGATGGGCGCGAATGTCGATGATTCGATGACGCTGTTCCTGCGGCCGGAAACCGCACAGGGCATTTTTGCTAACTTTCGAAATGTGCTCGATACGACCCGTGTCAAGATCCCTTTCGGCATCGCCCAGATCGGCAAGAGCTTTCGCAATGAGGTGACCACCAAAGCGTTTATTTTCCGAACGCGCGAATTCGAGCAGGCCGAATTGGAGTTCTTTTGTGAGCCGGGTACCGATGAAACATGGTATGACTACTGGAAAGAAAACCGCTTTGCCTGGTATATCAATCATGGGATCAAACAACAAAACCTGCGGTTCCGCGAACACGATAAGGATGAGTTGGCCCATTACGCCAAGGGCTGCGTAGATGTCGAGTATAAGTTCCCCTTTGGTTCGGGTGACTGGCAGGAGCTGGAGGGGATCGCTAACCGGACCGATTTCGATCTGCGCCAGCACCAGCGGGGCATGCGTACGATGAACGATTGGTACGAATCCGGCGGCGATCTGATGAAGATCACCCTCAAGGAAGAGGCCGAGGATTATCAAAAAGGACCGCTGTCCTATTTCGACGACCAGCAGAAGAAACGATATATCCCCTATGTGATCGAGCCTTCGGCGGGGATCGACCGAAGCACACTGGCGTTTCTGGTCGATGCCTACGATGAGGACGAGGTCAAGGGCGAGACGCGAAACCTGCTGCGATTTCATCCGGCGATCGCGCCAATCAAGGCGGCCGTATTTCCGTTAGTGAAAAAGGACGGGATGCCGGAAACCGCCAAAAATATCTATGACGATCTGAAGCACTGTTTCAACTGTGCGTACGATATGGCCGGCGCGGTCGGCCGCCGCTACCGCCGCCAGGACGAGGCCGGCACCCCCTTCTGTATCACCGTGGACGGCCAGACGCGAGAGGATAATACCGTCACCATCCGCGAGAGGGATTCGATGGAACAGGTCCGCGTCAATATCGACCAGATCAGAACTTATTTGCGCGACAAGCTGGAGGTATAACATGATATTCGATACGATCGAAAATGCAGAAAAATATACTGATGTGCATAAGCGTTTTAAGAAGGCCTTTGAAATTCTGTGCGATCCGAAGCTTTCACAGCAGGCCGACGGCCAATATAATATCGACGGTGAGGATATCTACCTGATCGTTCAGACCTATACGACAAAGGCCCCGCAGGCAGCGAAATTCGAGGCGCATCGCAAATA
>CAZFDE010000132.1:0-3729 GCA_964517795.1 uncultured Pirellulales bacterium
TAATCGAATCTTTCGCAGATTTCTTTGAATTGGATGAGTGTTTCCTCGCTAAGGGCGTTTTGCCAATCGGCATCGGCGTTACAATTAAATATGCGACAGCCGGCGAACCGGTACGAATAGACGGTGCATCGTTTATCGACCTGATACGGGCAGCGGCCGGAGGTCATGGCCAGGAATAGGCCGCGATGGCGATTTTTGAAAAACAGCAGTTCGGGCGAACTGACAAAAAGTCGGTGGCCGAAAGCATCGAAATCGCAACACTTACCGCACATTTGGCACTGGTTCTGCGACGCAATATATTCAGCGATCTGCTCATCGAGTCGGGTATAGATTGTCGCTACCGCTTCGACGATTTTTTGCTGTTGTCGGGTTTGGTCCACCATTGTTTTTGCTTTTTGATTTCGGTGATTTCGTCACACGTATGCCGTCGGCCGCGATTGATGCCCGGGCATCGCTGTGCGGCCCGATTCCAGTCGCCCGGACTTTGCAGGTTCTGTGCCCAGAACGGCCACGTGCGGCACTGGTTCGGCCGCAACGGATAGATCATACACTTGCGCTTGCCGTCGATCTCTTTGAGAAAAATGCAGTCCTTGGTTTGTGGGTGCTCGATAATGCTGGTGCGAATACCGATGCGGCGAAGGTATGTACGGCGAAATTCGCCTTCGGCCATCTCAAGATGCTGACTGATCAATTCGATCTCCGGCCGCGTCACCCAGATCACCCCTTCGCCCGGGCCGCTGCAGCAATCGCCGCAGCCCTGACATGTAAAATGGAGGCCCGCCACATACCACGGTGTGTTCTTCTTTGGTTTCATGGGTGCATGACTTTCATCAAAATGAGAATATCTAATTATGTTTGAGCCAATTTGTTATGGAATCAACAAAAATCTGCCCATTGTCCAGAAGTTCCTGAGCCTCATCCTGATCGAAAGTTGATGCGCATTCATAGTCCCCCAATTGCCGTTTTTCAAATGCCTTGTTCAAATTACGCCCCATTTCTCTTGGAAAGATGTCCGTTTTGACAAAATGTTCCCCAAAGGCAGAAAGTACGCCTTTATGAGAAGAATACGTCAGTGACTTGGTTAACAAAACCGCTTCTGCGCAATAAAACATCGCATAATATATACGCGACACCGCCGAATCGGAATCGCCATCTTCCAGAAGGACTGTCGCGCTGCGCATATAGCGATGGGCTTTTTGCAATAGTGCATCTATCTCGCTCATGCCTGTATCCCTTCTTTCCTGATATTAATCAACAACGGGCTTCTGCGACCCATGTAGTCCTGATCAGAGACTGGATAAATCGATAGCAAAACACCGTACTCGAGATTCAGGTCGGTTACCACATCGATCATTCGGTCAATTTCTCTTCCAGCTTTGAGCGGTCCTTTTAAGACGACCGCCACATCAATATCGGAATCTTCGGATTGTTCACTGCGGGCCCATGAGCCGAAAAGAACGAGTCTGCTGAGCTTGTCGCCATAGAGTGGTTGAATACGTCGCTTGAATTCCTTCAAAACCGGTTGGACATCCATCTGTTTACCCTTTCTTTACCATTTCAAAACGGCGCCGGTATCGGCACTGGTGGCCATGGCGGCATATTTCGCCAGGTAGCCATCTTTGATCTTCGGCTCGCGCGGCTGCCAGTTTTCCTTTCGCTGTGCCAGTTCGTCATCGGTCAATTTCACATTCATCCGGTTATTGGGAATATCGATCTCGATGATATCACCGGGCTGCAATAATCCGATCGGTCCGCCGACCGCAGCTTCGGGGCTGACATGGCCGATGCAGGCACCGCGGGTACCCCCGCTGAAGCGCCCGTCGGTGATCAGCGCGACCGATTCGCCCAATCCGGCACCCATGATGTAGCTGGTGGGGCTAAGCATTTCCTGCATACCCGGGCCCCCTTTGGGGCCTTCATATCGGATAATCACGACATCACCGGCCTTGACCTTGCCGGCAAGGATCCCTTCGCAGGCGTCTTCCTGGCTCTCGAAGATAACGGCCGGGCCTTCGTGCGTTAACATTGATTCCGCAACGCCGGCGGTCTTGACAACCGCACCGTCGGGGGCGAGGTTTCCGTGCAGGATCGCCAGGCCGCCGCTTTTGGAATAGGCCTTCTCGATTGGATGGATGACTTCGGGATCTTTGATCTCGGCTTTGGCAATATTTTCGCCGAGCGTTTTACCGGTAACCGTCGGGCAATCAAGGTTCAACAACCCCTTGATCTTGCTGACCTCGCTGAGGATCGCACTGATGCCGCCGGCTTTATCGATATCTTCGATATGCCATTGGCTCGACGGTGAAACCTTGCAGATATTCGGGCACTTTTGGGCAATCTCGTTGATACGCTCGAGGCTGTAACTGATATTCGCTTCATTTGCGATCGCCAGCGTATGCAGGACGGTATTGGTCGAACCGCCCATCGCCATATCCAAAACAAAGGCGTTATCGATGGATTTTTCAGTAATAATGTCTTTGGGGCGAACATTTTTCTCAATCAGGTCAAGGATCGTGCGGCCGGCGGCTTTATACAGCTCCTCGCGTTTGGGATCAATCGCCAGGACCGTCCCGTTGCCCGGCAGCGCCATACCGATGACTTCACAGAGACAGTTCATCGAATTGGCGGTAAACAGCCCAGAGCAGCTACCCTGCGAGGGACAGCCGGCACATTCGAGTTCTTTGAGCTGATCTTCGGTGATCTTACCGGCATTAAATTCGGCCACGCCTTCAAAGATACTGATCAGATCAACCGTATCGCCTTTAGCGGTTACACCGGCTGCCATCGGGCCGCCGGAGACAAAAATCGTCGGAATATTCAGCCTCACCGCGGCCATCAGCATACCCGGACTGATCTTATCGCAGTTGGGGATACAGATCAGACCGTCGAAACAGTGGGCCTTTCCCATCGTTTCGACCGAATCGGCGATGATTTCGCGCGAAGCGAGCGAATATTTCATACCGGTATGCCCCATGGCGATCCCGTCGCAGACCGCGATGGTATTGAATTCGAACGGTACACCGCCGGCGTCGCAGACCGCCTGTTTAACGGTTTGGGCCACTTTATTGAGATGAACATGACCGGGGACGATATCACAGTAGCTGTTGGCAATCCCGATAAAGGGTTTACCCATATCCTGATCTTTAACGCCGCAGGCATGCAGCAGACCGCGATGGGGTGCCCGCTGAAAGCCCTTTTTAATCATGTCGCTGTTCATTGTGTTTCCTTTCTTTTATCGTGTCGAATTGTGCTGATACAGCCGAAAGTTTAGTATATCCGAAAGAGATGGATAAATAAAGAAAAAACGGTTGTTTATTACCCCCCAATGCATATAATAGTTGTTTCTGGCATTTAATTGGATTAGATCGATCAATTTGAAAGGCAGACAAACATGAATAGACAAATCATTCAGCAGGTGATCCTCACGGCCGGTGTTATCGGTGCACTGATTGGGCTGAGCGGATGCGGTACGGCCCCACGAAACGAATTTGCGCTGGATTTTCGCGCGGGGCAAAAATCAACTTACAAGGTGGTAACCGAATCGAAGCAGGTCCTGACATTCGAAGGATCGCTTAAGGAAAATGACCGGTTTAAGGACGGCCGGGATATGGACCGTATTGAAATGATATACGACCAGACGGTGCTCTCGGTCAATGAGGGGGGCATTGCGACCGTTCGGGTCAATATCAAAGCGTTGAAAGTGTTGACGCTGCGACGGGATAATCCGGT
>CAZFDE010000133.1:0-3523 GCA_964517795.1 uncultured Pirellulales bacterium
ACGGCGCTGATGGGGCTGGGCTGGTATATCCCCTGTGCGATCAGCGGCGTAGTCCAGGAGTGGACCAGCTATCAAACGGTCTTTATTCTCTCGGTCATTCTCTCGATTCCGGGGATTGCGATTATCCCGTTTTTACCGATGCCGCAGCTTAAAGATGAACATGAATATTAATCACAAATGTCACAAGCAGGAGAAACAGAATATGAAAACCAATCTCTTTTTTTCAGTAGTCGTCTTATCATTAACAGCCGCAATTTCACCGGCATCGCAATACGATTGCCAGTGGTATAATGATTCGTGGATTCATACCCATATATCCATTAACCCGAACGTTTCGGATATGCCGTTTTTTATTCGTCAGGTCGAAACTGTTCGGCCCGATGCAATTCAGTTCCATACGCATGACATCAGTCTGATGAAAAAGTGCATGGAATTGAAATTGCCCGAACAGTTGAATTATAAGCCGGTGGCGACAATCAATCAGGCCGGCGTCTGGTATCCGCATTACGATGAATCCGACAAATACGTTTACCGCATCAATCCGGATGGAACATTTGCCGGCCGCTGGTCGCGCAAACATCTGTGCCTCAACAGCCCGGCGGTCGATGAGATCGTCATCCCAAAATATTACACCGAACTGGTCCGTGAACTAAAACCCGCGCAGGTGTGGATCGATGAGTCCATGATCACGATCAACCTGTGTTACTGTCCGAACTGCAAACGGCTTTTCAAGGAGCAGTATGGTTTCGAACCGCCGGTCAAGCTGACCGATGATAATTTCAAGCAATGGCGGCAGTGGGTACAATTTCATATCGACGGCTTCGAAGAGTGGATGAAGAAAGTAGTCGATGCGGCCCACAGCGTCGATCCGAATATTCTGGTTACCTTCAATGCAGCCTATTCGCTGGCCCAGCCCGAGGCACCGCCGGAATTTATCAAGAACCTCAGCCACGATGTACATTCTTATCCGCTGGAGACCGGTATGTATTCGCGGTATTTCGGTTCGATCGATATCCCCTTCGATATCATGCCGGGACTGGGCGACGATGCCTGGGCCGGGATCGAGCCGAAGCCGCTTGAAAAGGTGCTGGCCGCGATCGCTCTGATTATTCCGCATGGCGGCATTTGGAATATTGGCGAGTTTCCGACGAGCTTCACCAATTTGATCGATGCTAAACAATATACGGATGTCGGCTACCGGCCCGCCGATGAATATCTCAAATTGGCCGAGGAAGGGACAAAATTCACTCGCGATAGACAGGCCTATTGCCAGCATTCCAAATCCGTCCGAAATGTGGCGCTGCTGCAGAGTGCAAGCACGCATTATGCTCATGTGATCTTCAATATGGCAGCGCAGCAATCGGATACCACATTCGGCATTACCTCTGACGGCACCCGGGTGGAAAATCTAAAAGGTGTCAACAGCCGTATCTTCTGGCCCAATAATAATCCGGTTGCCACGGTAATCATCGGGGCTTATGAGGCCCTGTTGGAAAATCATATTCATTTCGATATGATCCATGAACAGCACCTGCAAAAACACCTCGACGATTACAAGCTGCTGATTCTCTCGGAGCAGGCCTATCTTGAAGATGCCACGAAAGAAAAGATTCGCAGCTACGTTCGAAAGGGTGGTCGGGTTATCGCAACCGGTGCGAGCCTGCTGGCCGGCTTTGCGGATGTTTTCGGTGTTGAGCTGTTATCCAAAACGCCCGAAAGTGATGTCAAGATTGATTATGATGGAGCACAGGTCAACGCACGAAAATTCTGGAAAGTCAAAACCAAGGGTGCAAAAATACTTTGCGGTTCTGATTTAAACAATACGCCCGGAATTACCATTCATGATTTCGGCAAAGGCAGGGCGATGTATATTGCCGGCGATATTTTCAAGGATTATTTCGACCGCAGCGGCCATTCCTATACGGCCAAAGGGGACAATGCGGCCATTCGGCGATTCGCAAACACCTTATTTGAAAAAATGCTAACGGGTCCCAAAATCAATATCGAAGCCCCGCCCTGTTTCGAGTTTGTCCACCGCACCAAAGAAGGCAATACGTACTTTCATTTTATTAATCGAAAGTTGGATTGGAAACAGAAGCAGGAGGATGCTGTCGATTCTATTCTGGTTCAGATGCCGCTGGTAAACGAGCCCAAATCGCTGTTACTGCAGCCCGGCGGCCAGCCGATCGATTATATTCATGCCGACGGTGAACTTGTGTTCTCACTCGATCCTGAAGCGATCACATATCACCGCGTTGTAGAGCTAAAACCCAAATCGAAATAAAATGGAGATGTGCATGCCCCTGGATAAGAAACTGCAGCAACGAAATGAAAAAATGCTCAAAGAAGCCACCGTCGTCGAGCCAACCGGCTCCAGCGCGAAACCGAAGATGTATATCGGTTCGGTCGCGGTTACCGAGCGAGGTACGTGGCTGGTGAGCTTCAGCCGGGCCGACAGTACCGCCGATGGTGATTATACCCCAGAACGCGTCTTTATGCGCCGCAGCGCGGACCGCGGGCAAAGCTGGGATGAACGGAAACTCGTCTATGACGGCAGCGATAAGAACGCCCGACAGGCCGAGATGGGCCAGCTTGTTGTCGTGCCGCACACCAATCGGATTTATCAGTTCAGCATCGCCCATACCGGTGTGCGGTTTGGCGAGATGGTCTATACCTACAGTGACGATGACGGCAAGACGTGGCTGGGCCCGCGCGGAACCAACTCAGCCTATGACGTAACGATCCCGGCCTATGATTTGGCTCCGCATCTCAAAGGCACGCACCTGATGTCCAAGGGGATCATCATGAATAACGGCGAATTTATCCTGCCATTCAGTGTCGCGACCGATCCCCAACAACTGGGTGATATCCAATCGGAGACGGTCTTTCTGTTTTGCCGCAATCTGTTCAGCGAAACAGATCCCGCCAAATTAAAATTCGAGTTTGCACCGGAGCCGCCGCACGGGATCCGCATTCCCCGGCCGGACGATCCGTCGATTTCACTGTCACAGGAGCCGCATGTCGTACAGTTATCCGATAACCGGCTGATGTGCACCATGCGGACCGGTGCCGGTTGCATTTATTATTGCCTGTCGGCCGATTACGGCCGAAGCTGGGGCGAGCCGCAGCCGCTGTGCTATGTGGAAGGCGGCCCCAGAATTCTGCATCCCAATGCGCCATGCCCGTTTGTCAAACTCAAAGACGGCCGGTATGTGCTGCTGCATCATAATAATGACGGTACGGCCTTTGGCGGCAAAGACCCGTATGACTATCAGGTCAATCGCAGGCCGATCTATGCGGCGATGGGCCGGGAATTGCCTCAGGCCGACGGCCAGCCGATGATGTTTACGAAATCGCGTTTTCTCATTGATTCCGATGGTGTGCCCTCCGGCTTTATGGAGACGACCGAGATGAGCTGTTATGCCGGGGTCATCCAGGATGAGCGAGGCGTGTTCGTGATCCACAGCGATAAATGGTCGCGGCTGATCGTTACACAAATCCCCGACGAGATCCTCGACGACCG
>CAZFDE010000134.1:0-3312 GCA_964517795.1 uncultured Pirellulales bacterium
CCATAAACCCAGATCGCCAAACCGTTCTCCTGGCCGATCGAAATTTGACTGGCGTGCAGAATCCCGTGCGCCCCCTTATTGAAACGCAGCAGCACATTACAGTCGTCATCCAGTTTGCGACCCGCAACAAACGTGGTCAAATCGGCACAGACATGAGAGATCTTCAGCCCACTGATATATTCGGCCAGATTGGCCGCATGTGTTCCGATATCACCGAGACAGCCGCCCCCGCCGGCCTGCTTGGGATCCGTCCGCCACGAAGCCTGCTGCTGGCCGGTCTTCTCCAGCGCCGTCGCCAGCCAGCCCTGCGGGTACTGGACGACGATCTTGCGAATCTTGCCCAGTTCGCCGTTTTTGACCATATCTTTGGCAAGCTTGACCATGGGATAACCGGTGTAATTGTGCATCAGGCCAAAGACCTTCCGGGTCTTGCGAACCAGTTTAACCAGGTCGCGGGCCTCCTTGACATTCAGCGTCATCGGTTTTTCGCACATTACGTGAAAGCCGGCGTTAAGAAAATCCCGCGCGATCGGAAAATGCCACTTGTTCGGCGTCGTGATCGAAACAAAATCAATCCGCTCACCCTCAGGCAGCTTCGATTCTTTGTCGATCATCTCCATGTAATCGCCATAGACCCGCTTGCGGTCCAGCAGCAGTTCCTTTCCCATTTGTTTGGATTTTCTCGGATTGATATCGAACGCACCGGCGACGATATCGATCATGTGGTCCAGGCTCGCTGCTTTGCGATGGACTTCCCCGATAAATGCGCCGGGACCGCCCCCGACCATCCCCATTTTCAGTTTTCGCGTTAATGCCATAGGTTCTCCTTTCCGGAATATGCGCGTGACAAACCGTTCCGTGCGACTAACGAATTGCGTCGATTGTGAAGGCTGTGACTGAGTGCTTTCATATCGATCCTTTACACAGCATCATAATACATTTTATAAAACTGTAAAGAGTAAGGAATCGTAACAGAACACGCTACTAATTTCAACCACTGGTAAATTTTAAACAAGAAAATCATCTGCTCCATTTTTACCTAAAGTCGCGCATCTCCTTTCTTATAAATCACATAGGAAATTCATTACAATCCAAGCAATTGAGTAGGCTTTCGAAAATTAGCGCAAAAAGTCAATTCTAAACAACTCACCAATTGCATCTCGCAGCAAAATATCGTATGTTCAAGCATCTCTTTTAAGGATGAGGCCATGGTACGAAAAACCACAAAACAGCAGCCGGCGATCTTCTGCGATACCGATATTACGTATCGCGCCGATACCTGCGAACCGTTGAAAGCGGCAGCGCATAATCAGGACCTTGTTTTGGATTCGTTCGGACGCGGATGCTATCCCGGCGGCAATCTGGCCGCCGATGTCATCCCGGAGCTGTGCCTGGCCTGTGTATGGGACGCCAAAAAAGACCAGAACTGGGGCCTGCCTAAACACCGTAATGAAGGGATCGAATTCGGCTTCCTCTCGAAAGGCAAGCTGGATTTCATCGTCGAAGAAAATAATTACCCTCTCAAAAGCCACGATCTCACGGTCACGCGACCCTGGCAGCCGCACAAAGTCGGCAATCCGATCGTTCATTCCAGCCGAATGCACTGGCTGATCATCGATGTCGGCGTTCGCCGTCCCAACGAACCGTGGCAATGGCCCGATTGGTTCGTCTTTTCCAAAGACGATCTGGCGCGACTGACCGAATTATTGAGTCATAACGAGCAGCCCGTCTGGCAGGCAAACCAGAAAATCGAAACCTGCTTCGAAAATATCGCCGATCTGAAAAAAGATAGTGATAGAACGATTACCGATATCGCTTTCGATTGCGGCTTCGAATCCAGCCAGTACTTCTCGACCGTTTTCAAGAAAAACGCAGGACTCTCGCCGAAACAGTGGCGATGCGATCATGTCCCTGCCTGATATCTGTGCATCCCATGACAACTTCAAACCAAAACATTTCGAAAATCCAAAAGCAGCTTCTGCAATGGTTTGCCAGCAACGCCCGAACGCTGCCGTGGCGCACGCACCGAACCCCTTATACGGTTCTGGTCTCAGAATTCATGCTCCAGCAGACTCAGGTCGCCACCGTCATTCCCTACTTCCAGCGGTTTATCAAGCGATTTCCAACCATCGAAAAGCTTGCCCGCGCACGGATCGACAGCGTCTTAAAGCTCTGGGAAGGCCTCGGCTATTATCAGCGGGCGCGAAACCTGCACAAAACAGCCAGAATAATCGTCAACGAGCACGGGGGGCGATTTCCGCAAACCAAAGAAACACTTATGGAACTGCCGGGGATCGGCAGCTATATCGGCGCCGCCGTCGCCAGTATCGCCTTCGGCGAAAACCAGGCCGTCGTTGACGGCAATGTCCTGCGGGTATTATGTCGGCTGTTTCGAATCAAGACCGATCCCAAAGAAAACCAAACGAAAAAGAAACTGGACAAAATCGCGCAATCGCTTCTGCCAACAGGCCGGGCCGGCGCATTCAATGAGGCGATGATGGAACTGGGCGCGACCGTCTGCACACCGAAAAATCCGTTATGCGAAAAGTGTCCGATAAAAATGCATTGCAAGGCCCAAAAGCATAATGAACAGGATACCCTGCCGGCCAAGGCCGCCGCCAAGGCGATCTCGACCAAAATCACCGCGGCCGCGATCATCATCGCCGGCGGTTATGTCCTGATCCGAAAACGCGGTGATACACGCCTGCTGGCCGGACTGTGGGAATTTCCCAATATCGAAATCTCAAACAAGCGAACCATGAAAAATCAGCTCAAACAATACCTCAAGGACACCTGCGGCCTCGATACCCCCAGCCCAAAAGCACTTGAGCCGATCGTCCATATCTTCTCGCATTTTCGCCTGCATCTGCACGGCTTCGAATACCGATTAGCAGCCAAACCGCCCGGCCACAATTCTCATGACGCAAAATGGGTCCGGATCACCAATCTCAAGCGCTACGCCTTCCCCAGGGCCCACCAGAAATTAATGCACCAAAGCGGTTTGCTAACTTGATTGGCCGGACCGGCGAATAACACTGGACAAATCCACAAAATTCCTTAGAATAATGAACAATCTGTTTTTCGCTCGTGAATGAGAAAGTGCCATTCCCGCGACCTGTCCCATAAGGGAAGCGGGAATCCAGATAGTGGGCACCGCCCACCCTACGAGGGCCGAGACCCGAGTCACGAGAGACGAGTTATGGAGAGGTGTCGGAGTGGCTGATCGAGCTGGTTTCGAAAACCAGTGTGCCTTCGGGTACCGCGGGTTCGAATCCCGCCCTCTCCGTTTTTTCATTATCCGCTAAAAGTATG
>CAZFDE010000135.1:0-3126 GCA_964517795.1 uncultured Pirellulales bacterium
GTAATTCAACGAAGCATTTTTGTTATGCTCATGAGAACATCAGAATACGCGGCGCCTGTTATGGTCTGAACAAACATCACATCCATAACAGCATCATCGCCGATTGGCGCCTGAAAGAAGGACCGGTTACCGCCAAATTGCTGCTGGTCGAAGACCCGAAGGTCATCCCTGCCGATGTGGCCGAGGCGATCGCCGATTTTGCCAAAAAAGGCGGCACTGTTTTATTGACCGGCATGTCGGTCGAAGAACCCAAAATCGCTGAATTGGCAGGAATTAAGCATTTTGAATCGGTTACTGATGTGAAAACGTATGCTGCTGAGCTTGCCGATAACAAAACGGTTCAGTTCAAGCATCGATTCTATACTGTCGAAACCATTCAGGCGAAAACGATTCAAACCGCATCGGTCGAAGGTCAAAAGGATCGACACCCATTTTTGACACAGCGAAATGTCGGCCATGGACAAGTCTTTTATTGCGCCGTACCGGTCTTTACAAATTACTCATACACCGATGTGCCCGATGAGATCGTTGATCATCTGTTAAAAACGGTTCTGCCGATCGCCGAGCGAAAACTCCTCGTCGATGGCCCGGCCAGTATCGAGGTGTCGCTGCGGACTAAAGCTAACATGCAGGTGATCCATCTGGTCAATAGATCGCCGGGAGAAATTAAGGGTAAGTTTCATAAAAAACGAGTTCGTAATATTCCCCCGGCGCTGCCGTGCCGCCTATCGCTGAAAATCCCGCAAAAGCCGGCGTCGGTTGTATTGCAGCCGGGTTCCAGAAAGCTGTTGTGGCGCTATGAAGACGGCCGCGTCGAGATTGACGTACCCGGTTTTGATATGTATGAGATCGTTGCAGCAACCTTATCTGAAAATTAATCACTGAAACGGAGAATTCTGATGTCGGCGAAAAAGATTGCAGAAATGGCAATGGAACAGGGAAAAGGAATTATGCGCCTGGCACCGAACTGGGTACCGCGTTCGTTTTGCATACCCGGAAGGCGTATAAAGCTTCACCCGGACGATTATTACGCCATGGGCGGGCAGCGCGGCGGGATCGACGAACGCTGGTTTTCCTCCACAACACCCGCCGACAATGGGCCGTTGACCTCACGCAACGAAGGGCTGAGTTTCATCGTCGTCGAGGACAACGGAAAAACCGAACACGTCCTGCTCAAGGAGGCGATCGACGAACTCAAAGATCAGATCATCGGTCAACGGTTATGGGATACCTATCGCAACTGGCCGATGTATTCGAAATTCTTCGATAATAAGGGCGCCTTGCCGCACCACATTCACCACCGCGACGAACACGCCAAACTGACCGGCCAGCTCGGCAAACCTGAGGCGTATTTTTTCCCGCCTCAGGTCAATAATTACGGTGGCGATTTTCCTTATACATTTTTCGGGTTGAATCCCGGCACCGCAAAGGAGCAAATTCGCCAGTGCCTTATGGACTTCGAGAAGGGCGACAACAAAATAACCAGTTTTTCCAAAGCCTATCGCCTTGAGGTGGGCACCGGCTGGAATGTACCCCCGGGCGTGCTGCATGCCCCAGGCAGCTTATGCACCTACGAACCGCAGCGGGCGTCGGATGTCTTTGCCATGTACCAGTCCTTGACCGGCGACCAGGTGGTTCCGGCCGAACTGTTGTGGAAAGATACACCCAAAGACAAACGTGATGACGTCGATCATTTGCTGGATGTGATTGACTGGGAATTGAATGTGGATCCGAATTTTTATGAAAACAATTTCATGCGTCCGGTTCCCGTCAGGCCGATACAGCAAATGCAGGCCGAGGGTTATATTGAAAACTGGATATGCTACAAATCAACCGCCTTCAGCGCGAAAGAACTGACGGTCCTGCCGGGCAAAACGGTAACGATTTGCGACAGTGCGGCCTACGGCATGATCATGATGCAGGGCCACGGCACGATGGGGGCATGGCAGATCGATACGCCCGCGCTGATCCGGTACGGCCAGTTGACCCATGATGAGTATTTCGTCAGTGAACAGGCCGCCGCGCAAGGGATCAAAATAACGAACCTGTCCGATTCGGACCCGATCGTCATGCTCAAACACTTTGGCCCTGAAAATCCGGATTTGAAAGGATTCTAATTGATATGCGGCCTGAATATGGCCCTGTTTTTGAAATGGAGAATATGCCGAAATGACTATCAGTAACAAACAACGCCTGCAAATGGTTTTAAATGGGGAAATTCCCGATGTGCCGCCGCACTTTGAGCTGGCTTTTCAACTTCAAAAGGAAATGTTCGACATGGACTGGCAGCCGGTCCGAGAAGGCGTCTATGGCTCGGCGGCCGAGAAGCAGGATGCACTCGATCATTTTTACGATGATTTATGCAATCGTCTGATCGACGAATTGGGCTGGGCGGCGGTCGCCGCACAGTGCTACGAAGAGGGCGTTGACGAAATGCATTCGATCCGCCATATGAAAAAATCCGTCGGGGACAGGGCACTGGTGTATGCCTTTAACGAACGCGGCGTGTTCTGGATGCCCAAAGGCGATGAGCTGATGGACTTTGTAGTCCAACTGTTCGAGCGGCCGGATGAGCTTCATGCTCAGGCCCGCGAAAAATGCGATGCCGCCAAGGAACACTCCAAAAAACAGGTCGATGCGGGCGTCGATTTCATTATCCAGAACACCGATTTCGGCTTCAACCAAGGCCCGTTCATTTCGCCGGATCATTTTCGCGAATTCGTAACGCCCTATATGACCGAGATTATCGAAACGATCCACGATCTTGGCGTGCCGGTGATCATGCATTCCGACGGCGACCTGCGCGAGATTCTCGAGCAGATTCATTCGACCGGCATCGACGGCTATCAGTCCGTTGACCCGCAGGCCTTTATGGACATCAAGACCGTTCGCGAGCAGTACCCCGACTGGCTGTTGATGGGTAATGTCGCCTGCAACCTGCTGCAGGATGTCGAGGAAGATAAGATCCGCGATTCTGTCCGGTACTGCATGCAGCACGGCGGCCTCGGCAAACGCTACATCTTTTCGACCTCGAACTGCATCTTCGAAGGCATGCCGCCCGAAAGCTACAAAATCATGCTCGATGAGTACAAATCATGTTTTAAAAATAAAGGGATGTGAACTAAG
>CAZFDE010000136.1:0-2964 GCA_964517795.1 uncultured Pirellulales bacterium
CGCGGCCGTGAAAAACGCCCCGACCCCAAGTCCCGTCAATTTTGAAAAGCTGATGGGTCTGTATTGCGATATGCTCAAAGCGTTCGGCGAACAGACCCAATCGGTCAGCCTTTCGCTCGAACCGGATGCCAAGGCCCTCAAGCTCACCAAGACCGTCACGGCCGTACCCGACTCCAATTTCGCCCAAATTCTGGTCCCTGCCGAAAAACCGGTGGATTACCAGCTTCTCAATTACCTGCACGACGGCGCGGTCATGAATTATGCCTATAACGTGCAAAGCCCCGCCTTCAAAGAGGGCTACCGAAAATTCCTCGAGATCTGTATGGACTTTTTGGGCGATGCCCCCGAACAGGACAAGAAAACCCTCATGGCCTGTTATGACCGGTCTTTCGAGGCCGTCGGCGACGAAGTCGTCGGTTTCATGAGTGTGGATCCTAACACCAAGCCGGCCTTCCGGTACACCTACGCCTTTAAGGTCAAAGACGTTGATAAACTCAATGCCCTGATCGACGAAGCCCCCAAAATGTGGGAAATCTCCGGCCTCAATAATTTTTACAGTCTGCTGGGCTTTCAGGCCGGCATCGAGATCAGTAAAAATAGCGATACCTATCAGGATATCCCGATCCATTCGGCAGTATTTATGATGAAGTTTGAAGATGCCAATGCCCCCCAGGCCGCAATGCTCGAAAACATGTACGTCCAAGGCATCGAATACAAATGGGCCGTTGTCGATCAAATTGCCGTCTGTGCCGCCGGTGCCGATAACGATACCCAGATCAAAGCCCTGATCGATCAGGTCAAGGCCGGCGGACCGCAGCAGATGTGTACGGAAATAAAGGCCGCGCTGGAATACCTGCCGACCGCCGAAAAAGCCGATTGCTTTGGGACCATGAACTACCTGCGGATGATGCAGATGTCGCTCGCGATGATGCCGATGCCGCAGGCGGCGAAATTGAATGTCCAGCCCAAAAGCAACATCGTCTTTGCCATGGATATCGAAAAAGATCGGCTGGCATTCGATCTGGTCCTGCCCAAGGCACACCTGACCGAGATCCTCAACGCCTTTATGAGTATGCGGGCCCAGATAATGCAGCAGGACAAAATAAAAATGCAGCAGGGCAAATCCTGCGACCCTAACGCCGGCTCATGCAGCAACTAAATAAAAATGCCCGGTACTTTTTAGGTAGGGTGCGATGAAATCGCACCAATAGAGCATTAAAAAGCAGCAGCATTGACGAAGGACAATACATGAACCATGTGTATCCATATGCGATCGGCTGGTGGACGTTGGCGATGATCAACGCCGGCCTGGCCCAGGGCAAAAACCGCAGCGGCCTCAATTGGTTTTTGATCTCGGCCTTCGTAGGCCCCATCGCCACTTTTGCCCTGGTCACATTTTACGATAAACCCGAAAAATAACAAATTTCCCTCCGCCAGCGGACGCTTGTCCCGTATCTGCTTGGTCGTTTGCAAGTAGGTGCGAGGCCGCAACCAGCGAGCCGCGAGAAACGAGCGACCAGCGATCATCAAAAAAATCAGTCGCCCGACTCGTCCTTCGTAGCCTTGGCGCAGAAGCAAGGGCCTCAACAATGCCACTCACTATTCACAATTCACGAACGACTAATTTTCCTTGCCTTTTCCCAAAATTCAGCTACAGTTAAACCCATTGCCAAAGACGCTCAAACGTACCGGCAATGTTCAACACTGGATGTTTATGGAAAACACGAATCCACAGTCTGATATTTTGATTTATGCAACCGACGATGGTCAGACGCAATTGCAGGTCAAAATCGAAGATGAAACCGTCTGGCTGACTCAAAAGCAGATGGCCGAACTCTTCGAAAAAGATATCCGCACGGTCAGCGAGCATATCCGTAACATTTTTAGTGAAGGGGAGTTATGTCCGGATTCAGTTATCCGGAATCTCCGGATAACTGCTTCAGACGGGAAAACTTATGATACGAAGCACTACAATCTGGATGCCATCATTTCTGTTGGGTATCGTGTAAAATCTATTCGCGGTACACAGTTTCGCATCTGGGCGACACAGCGTTTGAGAGAATATATCGTTAAAGGTTTTGTTCTGGACGATGAACGGCTCAAGCAACAGGGCGGCAGAAATCGTTATTTTGAGGAACTACTGCAGCGAATTCGTGATATCCGAAGCAGCGAACGGAATTTTTATCAGAAAGTAACGGATATTTATGCCACGTCGATTGACTATCGCAACGACGATAAACTCACCCAGGAATTTTTTGCCACCGTTCAGAACAAAATGCATTTTGCTGTACACGGCCATACAGCAGCCGAAGTCATCGCAAAAAGAGCCAACAGCAAAAAGCCGCTCATGGGCCTGACCAGCTTTAAAGGCAACTATATCACCGTTAATGATATCGCAATTGCTAAAAATTACCTCAATGAAGATGAACTGACCCAGCTCAATCTGATTGTGTCAATGTATCTTGACTTTGCCGAGCTTCAAGCATCCAGGGGGCGCTTAATGAAGATGGCGGACTGGATTACCAAACTGGACGATTTTTTGAAAATCAGCGAACGAGGTCTATTGACCCATGCCGGCGGAATCGGTGCTGAACAGGCCGCATCAAAAGCCCGACGTGAATTTGAAAAATTTAGAAAGCAGCGAGATAAAAACTATATCTCCGATTTTGATATGGCGGTTAAAAAATACCTCAACAAAAACAGTAGTGAAAAAGATGCAGATGATGCAAATTAGGCGATCACTGAAAATCTGGGGTTGGCCGCTCATTATCGCATGGGGTATATTCTCCGCGATTTTGGGGTTATTCCTGATCATTACACAAAAATACAATCTTGAGAAAGACACCTATTTCACGATCGAAAAGATATTGCCCTTATCGGGCGGGATTATTATGCTCATCACCCTGAAAATCATCTGCAAACGATACACAAAGATCGCGGGCATCGAAATAAACCGCAAAACGA
>CAZFDE010000137.1:0-2698 GCA_964517795.1 uncultured Pirellulales bacterium
TATCTATGAACCAGTCAGGCTGGACGGCCGGATTATTGGTTACATTCATCTGATTTCCAACCTTCAGCCGGTCTATTCGATGCTGCGTCGTAATTGTGTTATTATTGTGATCGTTTTAGTGTTGGCGTCGATTGTGGCATTTCGGATCGCAGCTTCCCTTCAAAAGATCATTTCAGATCCGATCCTGAGTCTGGCAAACATATCGAAACAGGTTTCGCAGCAAAAAGATTATACCGTCCGGGCTCAGCGACAAAGTAATGACGAGATCGGCACACTTTTTGACGCATTTAATGATATGCTCAATCAGATCGCTCGACGGGATAAAGAGTTGGTTCGTACAAACGAAACCTTGGAGAGCCGGGTCCAACAACGTACCGCCGAACTGCAAAAAGAGGTGGTGGTCCGTAAAAAGGCTGAAGACATGCTGCGCCAGCGGACCGAGCAAATCATTCGTCATCAGGCCGCCTTGCTGCAACTGGCGAATATTGATAAGACCGATACCGAATTATCAATGAAAATGATCACGGAAATCAGTGCCCGCACCTTAAATACCGAACGAGTGAGTATCTGGTTTTTCAATGACGAACATACGGCGATCATATGTCGTGATCTCTATCTCAAAACATCAAAAGAACATCAAGACGGCGCAATACTGACGGCTGAAGATCATCCTTTTTATTTCAGTTCGCTGGAAAGCAGCCGTATTATTGCGGCCCATGATGCAGTCAATGATCCGCAGACCAGTGAATTTGCTGAAGATTATCTCAAACCGATGGGTATCACGTCGATGCTGGATGTGCCAATCCGTTTACACGGCAAGATGGTCGGCGTGTTGTGCCATGAGCATATCGGCGAGCTTCGGCAATGGTCGCTCGAAGAACAGGATTATGCCGCCTCGGTCGCCGATACGATTGCATTAGTTGTCGAAGTCGGGCAACGGCGCAAGGCCGAAGAGCAGATCAAACAATCCCGTCAAAACCTCAAAAAAATTCTTGATTCCATGCCATTCGGTGTTCTTATTATTGACCGCCAGCATATGATCCAACAAGCCAATTTTGCCGCCCTGAATCTGTCTGGATACGAAACAGCGGAAGAATTAATCGGCAAAAAATGCAACCATACCCTGTGTCCGACTGATGTGGACCGATGTCCGTTCGTCAATCTCGATCAGGAAGTGGATAAGTCTGAGCGTGTATTGGTCACAAAAGATGGCGAGAAGATACCCATCCTTAAGAGCGTCATAAAGATCAAGCTGGGCGGCGAGGATGTGCTGCTGGAGACATTTGTCGATATTAGTGAACGTAAACGAACAGAGAAAGCGCTGGAAGCGGTGAACCGAGAATTGGAAAGAACGGTTGATCAGTTGAGCTCAGCAAACCGGGAATTACAGGATTTTACCCACATTGCCGCCCACGATCTCAAAGCGCCGCTTCGAGCGATCGGAACAATGGCGGATTGGCTTTGGCATGATTACGCTGAACAGCTCGATGCCGAGGGCCAAAAGCAATTGCGTTTGATCCTCACGCGGTCCGAGCGGATGAGTCGGTTGATCGATGCCGTCCTGAAGTATTCGGAGATCGGCCGCGGGCAGGAAAATCGCCAGCAGATCGATATGAACCAATTAATAGAGGGGGTGATCGGCGAAATGAACCTCTCTGAAAATATCGATATTCAATTTGATAGAAACCTGCCGGTCATTGAAGCTGATCCCGGGCTGATCACACAGGTGTTCAGGCAACTGATCGACAATGCGGCCAAGTATATGGATAAAGAAAACGGCTGGGTTCGGATTGGTTGCCGGGATCAGGACACCCACTGGCAGTTCAGCGTTTCCGATAACGGGCCGGGGATCGATCCGAAATATCACCGGAAGATTTTCCAGGTCTTTCAGACACTCGCACGGCGCGATGAGATCGAGAACGTCGGGATTGGCCTGGCGGTTACCCAAAAGATTATCGAAATGTACGAAGGAAAGATCTGGCTGGATTCGCAGCCCGGCCGCGGCAGTACCTTTTATTTTACTTTATCGAAAGAACGAATTGGGGGTTTATATCATGAACAGCACCAAACCCATACTACTGGTTGAGGACGATGACGTCGATGCCATGACGGTGCGGCGGGCACTCAAAGAGATCAAAGTGACCAACGAACTGGTCCATCGCGTCAACGGTGAAGAGGCATTGGATTATCTGCAAGCGGACGATTCGCCGAAGCCGTGTATTATTCTGCTCGATCTGAATATGCCGAAAATGAACGGCTTTGAGTTCCTCGCGGCCATGCGGGAAAACGAAAATATCCGCAAAATACCGGTCATCGTTCTGACAACATCGGATACCGAGCATGATGTTGTCGAAAGCTACCAGTTCAATGTGGCCGGCTATATGGTTAAGCCGGTCGATTATAAGCAGTTCGTCGAGGCGATGCGAATGATCCATATGTACTGGACGTTCAGTGAACTGCCGCCCGACAGTGAAGACGAGCAGCAGCAGGCTCACGAGCAGGCTGCCAAGTGCTCGGGCTAAAGTCGGCCGTCGTATCGATACTGCTGCAGTCAATTGTAGCTTTTTTGCACCCTTCTATTGACGGGATCGGCCCCAATCCTCTACAATAGTCATACCTGTCCCCGTGGCACAATTGGATAGCGCGTTGGCCTCCGGAGCCGAAGGTTAGAGGTTCGAATCCTCTCGGGGACGTTTTT
>CAZFDE010000138.1:0-2390 GCA_964517795.1 uncultured Pirellulales bacterium
AAAACCTGTGGTAATTACGGGGTTTTTAAGTGGGATGTCGTATTAAAAAAGCGGAGCCGTTTGCGAGGGTTTATTCAAGGTCCTGCCTATCCCTCGCTAATTTCGGGAGAATCGTTTGGCGAGGCAGACGATGAACAGTGCCGTCAGGCAGACGCCGCTGATGGCCTCGGCCATGGCGATGATGCGAAAAATGCTGCCGGGTTGCGGGTAGAGTTCACCATAGCCCAGCGTACTGAAGGTGACGATGCTGAAATACACGCTTTGCAAAAATGACGGCTCGGCCGTACTGCCGTCGAACATCAGGGCGTCGGGCTGATTGAACGCCAGTGCGCATAAGAGGATAATGCCTGCGGCGACCGCGAGGATGCGGGCGGGTCGCTCGCCGTACCCGAACAGCCACTTACCGAAAACCAGTTCAGGGATCAAGCGAATCGCCCCGAAATAGCGGCCGACTTTTTTCCCGATACTGAGACTGTCGTAATTGCTGCCCCAAAGTTTTCGCCACAGGGCCGCACAGCATTCGTTATAGAAACATTCGCCCGCGAGGCGGTAATGGCCGGCGTCCTGGGCGGTCTGTTTGACGAACCGCCAGAAGTCCTCGTCATCGCCGAGATGGCTCAGGGCGAAATGGATACGGTCGTATTTGGGGATCGCCCGCGCCGAGCAATAGACGCCGCGGAACTGGGCGCCTTTTTCGAATCGGACATCACTGAAATCCAGGCCGCGGGCAAAATGCGTATTGTCGAATCGGGCCGGCGCGCGAAACACGATACTGCCCATCAGGGCGTAGCCATTAAAACCCACCGTGCGGAATTTGGCGGCACCGCCGAAGACGGCATTTTTGAAAGTAACGACGCCGTCAAAGATGCAGCCGTCAAAACTGCCGGCCTTTTCGAAGACCGCACAGCGAAAACGGGTCTGCGCCTTGAAATGAGAACTGTTGAAAATGGCATCCTGCTGGAAAATGACTTTGATGCTGTCCGGCTCGGACCATGGACCGGAAAAGACGACATTCTCCTCGAACGTGCATTTGTCGAATACCAGCGACTGGGTCAGGGTGATCGTAACCGTCCCGTCTTGTCGCTCTAATGGCAGTTTCTCGATATCAAACGGTGACGATTCGACCAGCAGCCGATTGACATCCAGCACACCGGTGATCGTACATTGGTTGAGCTTGATGTCCTCGCCGTTGGCCAGATTCCGGAGCACCTCGTCGGCACTGATGGTTTGTCGTTCTTTTTGGAACATAATGATTGCCTTACATGAGGCTTATCGGCGAATCAAGGATAGAATCTTTATTGGTTATCGTGTTGCTGGAGAAGTTGAATAATATCAGCTTTGTCCGGCAGCGATTCCAGCGACCCGAATTTGGTGCAGGCCAGTGCCCCCGCGGCGGAGGCATATTGGGCAGCGTCTCGGGCATCGTCTTTGACAGCCAGATAGGCGGCCAGCGCGCCGCTGAAGGCGTCACCGGCACAGGTTTGATCGACCGTTTCGACCTCGAAGGCCGGGATATGATCCACGCCCTCATGGTCGATCACCATCGCGCCGCGTCGGCCCATGGTAATGATTGCAGTCTTGACACCGCGCGCGACCAGGTCCGAGCCGATCAATTTGGCCGCCTCGCGCCGCGAAGTGACGGTCGAACTTTGTTCGGCGATGTTCATCGCTTCATAGAGGTTCGGGGTCATGATATCAACAGAGAAATAATCGATCGGCAATTGGATATTGCCCTGTTCGGCTTGTTCGAGCGGTCCGGCGGGGTTGAGAATCACTTTGCGGTCATGCAGTTTGGCGGTTCGGATGGCCGCGACAATCGCATTTTCGGGCAGACCCCCGTGGATCAGGCAGACATCGGCGGCGGCGATCACATCTTCGGCCGCTTCGATATCGTGTTCGTTGAGCGCACTGTTCGCCCCGCAGCAGATACAGGTCGCGTTTTCCCCTTCGGCATTGACCATCGTGATGGTGACACCGGTGTTCATCGGCTCGGCGGTGAACAGAAATCGGGTATTGACATGATGGGCTTCAAGATTATCTTTGACCGTCTGGCCGAAAGGATCGTTGCCGATCTTGCTGATCAGATAGACCTGGCAGCCGCACAGCGCCGCCTGGATCGCCTGCAGCGGCCCGGCCCCCGAACAGATATACGACAGCGAGGTGCCGGAGGTACTTTCGCCGGCTTGCGGGTATTGCGAACACCTGACCGCCATGTCAATAAAGGTGCTGCCTAAAACGACCACTTTCGGTACGTTTGTGACCATTAAATTGCTCCCAAATCCATTGTGCCTGTAGTATAGCCGCCGTCCGGGTGAATTCAAACGGTTTTTTGATTATCTTTAGAGTTTCTTTTGCCGGTGTTTTCGAGCCAAAAGCGAATAACGCTCAGT
>CAZFDE010000139.1:0-1670 GCA_964517795.1 uncultured Pirellulales bacterium
TCGCTTCAATGGCCTGATGGATCTTGGCCTCGCTGTCGGCATCGACCTGGCTGGTGGCCTCATCGAAGATAAGGATAGCCGGATTTTTGAGGATCGCCCGGGCAATGACAATCCGCTGGAGCTGGCCGCCGCTGAGTCCGGCACCCTGTTCACCAATCACTGTGTCATACCCTTTGGGCATCAGCCGGATAAATTCATCCGCATAGGCCCGCTTGGCCGCATCGATGATCTGCTGCTGGGTCGCGTCCGGGTTGCCATAGGCGATATTGGCCGAAACCGTATCATTAAAAGTCACGATATGCTGAGTTACCAGCGCGATCTGCATGCGCAGACTTTGAAGTGTCGCCTGCTGGATATCCACACCGTCAATGAGGATCTGCCCGCTGTCCGGTTCGTAAAATCTCGGAATCAGGTTCGCCAGGGTGGTCTTGCCGGAGCCGTTGGGCCCGACAATCGCCACATTATGGCCGGCGGTAACTTTCAGATTCACACCTTTGAGCACCGGCTGAACACCGCCCGGATAGGTAAAGACAATTTCACGAAACTCGATCTTTTGGCGAAGCGGACTGATCGCGATTGCATTTTCATGCTCGGTTTCTTTCGGTTCATCAATAATCCCGAAAATCCGCTCGGCGGCGGCATCCGCTTCCTGAACCTTGTTCCAGATATCGCTGGTCTTGCGAATCGCCTCCGCCGAAGCCCCCAAAAAGACCAGCAGGACAAAAAATTCGGTCGCATCCATCTGCCCTCGCGTGACCCAATGGGCACCGAAAACCAATGCCAGGCCACCGGTCGCCATGCCGAAAACCTCCATAATCGGACCGGTCGCGGCATCAATCTTTGAAATCTTCAGGAACTGTTTAAGGAGTTTATCATTGATCATCTTAAAATGTTTTTTCTCATAGTCCTGCCGAAGAAAAACCTTGATCACTTTCAATCCGATCATGGATTCCTGAAGTTTGGAGAGCATTTGCGAACTGACCATCAGTGATTTTCGGGTCGCATGTTTGATTTTTCTGCCGAATATCACCAGTGTGATCAGGATCATTGGAATTCCGCACAAAAAAATCAATGTCAACTGCCAGTTCAGTACTATCGCAAAGACGATCATGCATAAGGCATTCAGCGGTTCACGCAGGGCCTTGCCAAGCATGATCTTGAGGGCTTTGCCCATGATATTGGTATCGCGAATGAGGCGACTGACGCTGTCGCTAGGTCGTTCATTTACAAAATAACTCATCGGCATACCGAGAATATGTCCGAATGCGTCTTCCCGCAAATGATTGATGCTGATCTGGACCACTTTCTGAGCCACATAATCCTGATAAAACTTGGCCAAACAGCGAATAGCCGTAATGATCCCCACGGCGACAATAATATAAATGATCGCCTGGGTTTTGTTGCTGTCGGCCTGGTCTCGCGGCAAAAGTGTCATCATGCGCTGGGCATTATTTGCCGCCCATATCCTCAGGCCGGATTGTATTTGCCCAAGATAGCTCAAATCCAGCGCCTCGACAGCATTGCTGTCCCGCGGTGAATGCAGTCGAATCATAGTATATCGGTCTTCCGCGTCCATTTTTTTTATTTTCAGCGTAATGGAAGGATTACGATTCGAAGCCAGTGCGGTCATCAGTGCAGTAAAATTGACCAAATCATTACTGTCTGTCATG
>CAZFDE010000139.1:1680-2255 GCA_964517795.1 uncultured Pirellulales bacterium
CGAGGCGAGGCGTCAGCCGAGCTCGAAGGTCGCGACGCCGAAGATGCGGTCGGTCTCCTGCAGGCCGGCCGCCTCGGCCAGACTTTTTTCGCGAACATCGGTCACCAGAAGATAATTGGCAAGATTATCGCGCCCTTCCCGGGTAAAATCCGTCGCTTCGGGGACATAAAAATCCACACCGTATTTCCAATGGCATGTTTTACGGTCGATCCATCCGTGAAGCCCTTCCTTGCCGAGCATCACTTTGAGCATGGGAATCAGGCTCATGAAGCTGACCGAAAGCAGGATGGCCACGACCAGGGCGCTGATTACGACCACAATGACCCGCGGCCACTGGGGGTAAACATAATGAAACAAACGTTTCAATGATTCCATAAAAGCGGTATTCCTGTTCTAAGATTTCATAAGTTCTTGCCATTAAAGCAACAGCGGCCGCCGGCAAAACCGCATCACCCTATCAAACTTAAACCCTGCGGTCAAGAATAAAGGCCGTTGACGCCTTAGGTGCGCTATGCTACCTTATGCGGCCTTTAGGATGGAAAAATGCTTATGAACGTCGATTGTGTGATTTTAGG
>CAZFDE010000140.1:0-2117 GCA_964517795.1 uncultured Pirellulales bacterium
TTTATTTTTTCATTTTAATATGATACATTTTTATTATGAATTTGAAAAAAATATTATGCTCATATCGCGGAGTCTGTTTTGATCATACTTTTGAGATGGGTCATTACATGTTTGGCAGGCACGGTTTTGATCTCCACTGCCAGTTTATCGTTTTTACCGTTACCGCCGCCGATCAGTAATCGGTAGGCCTCGACAGACCGGCCGTACTCATTTCGCCGTACACCCACCAGGCCAATATCGGCAATATAACTATGTGCACAGCCGTTGGGGCAGCCGGAGATGGCGATAAATTTTTCATTACAATTTTTACCGGCTAATTCGTTTGCAATTTCATCGGCAATCTGCCATGTATCGGTCAATGCATTTGGACAGGTACTGCAGCCAGGGCATGCAACAACTTTGGGATAAGTCGAGAATAGCGCGAGTGATTCGGGCAGTTCAAACGGCTGGGGCCCATACAGCTCAAGCCCGTGCTCGAGGTTGAGTCGCAGGACTGCCCCTGTCGGCTCGGCCGCATCGGCTAATTGGATGGCCGCCCGCTGCATAATATTACCCCGCGGAAGGTTTAGTCGATGCCGCAGCTTGAATTGTTCGGTCCCTTTTGCCGGGTAGATCACAGGCCATGCGCGGCGGTTTTTAACGCGGTCGAACCATTCGGCCAACTGCCGTTCGAATACATCTTTGCCCTGGCGCTCGCGAATATGGCGAAAGCGAGCTTTACGCCGGTTTTCGCGGTCGCCGTATTTGTCGAAGAATTCCACGGCCGCGATCGCAAGCGGAATCACCTCCTCTGCTTTCAAATGGTCGTGCACTTTAATGCCCGTGGCCGGTTTGGCGCCGAGCGATCCGGCCGCGATCACGTTAAATGTTCGATCATGGTTATCGATAAATCCCAGATCAGAAATCCACGGCCGGGCACAGGCGTTATCACAGCCGGAAAAACTGATCTTGAACTTGCGCGGCAAATGGCGGGTTGCGGGCAATTCGTCGAGATAGCGGGATACCAGCATCGCCAGTGACATTAGCTCATCGTTGCCGCAACAGGAATCGCCGGCCGGGCATACCGTGATGTTGCGAATCGAATCGCCGCCGGTACCGTATGTCGTCAACCCGACCTTGGCCAATTCACGGTGCAGATCGTCCAGGTCTTCCGGCAGGATATTATGCAGTTCGATGTCCTGGCGTGTGGTGAGATGGATCGAAAAGGCGGACGAATACCGTTTTGCCAGTCGGGCGACGCTTCGCCACTGGTGCCAGGTTATTCGTCCGCCGAAAACCTTGATCCGCTGCATGTACAATCCATTTTGTTTTTGCGGATAGACCCCTAAGATCTTGTCCGTGCGTTTGCTGTGTCCGTTTAACCCATATGAATCGGATGGTTTGTCGTTCATGGTTCTTACCTTTCGCTGGCGACAGGCTTTAAAGGGCGGGTATGGATGCCGCATTCGCCGCCGCATTTGCTGGTGCCGATCCACCGGCCGGCACGTTCATCTTTGCCAAGTGCGATCCTGGTGCATGGGGCGCAACCTAACGATCGATAGCCCAGGCTGTAGAGCGGATTCACCGGAACCTGGTTCAAGGCCAGGTACTGCCAGATCTCCCGTTCATACCAGATCAGTACCGGGTTGAGTTTAACCAGGCCTTCATCGCGCTGCTCGACTTCCTTAAAATCGGTTCGGGTTCGCCCTTCGGTGCACCGAAGCCCGGTTACCCAGCATGCAACATTCATTTCTTCGATCGCGCGGCGGGTCGGTTCAACTTTCAGCAGATCGCAGCATTTGTCGGGTTCGGTTTTATGGAGTTCGTGCGGAATCTCGGCATCATTTTTGAATACCTGCAGTTCCGGGTACCGGGCTACCTCTTCGTTCATAAACCGGACCGTCTCAGCGGGTTTGAATCGGGTCGTTACGATGAAACCGCGGATCTTCGGACTGATCCGTTTGGCGAGGTTCCAGACAGCAACCGAATCTTTTCCGAGGCTGTTGGCCACGACCAGGCTGTCGCCATATTCTTTCCAGGCCGCATCGATCAATTCCAACGATCGCTCGACCTTTTCGGCATAGTTGAGTCCTTCAACCAACGACCTGACATCTTCATTCACAAAATCATTCAACATT
>CAZFDE010000141.1:0-1729 GCA_964517795.1 uncultured Pirellulales bacterium
ACGGCGATAAGGTCCACGGCGAGATCAGGACGGCCTTGCCCGTGACTTCGGCGGCGGTTGCCGGTTTCGAAGAACAGCCGCTTGAAGAATTAGAGGTCAAAGACGGCAAAATCAAATTCAACTGTCCGCCGCATAAGATCATGACGATCTTGCTGAGAAAGTAATATCCGGTTAAACCGACACGACGGTCCGGCTCGGTGATAAGTGGTCGCTGTTTTTAGACGATTCGATCATCGTGCCGGGCTTTTTTTATGCATTACATTTTTCATTGTCGCAAGCGTTAAACCCCAGATTCATGACCTGGGCCGCAAAGCCGCTTCGCCTCGCGTCAATAATCGATCAGGACGATGTCTTCGGGGATAGCGGCGACGTCGCGGTGGCCGGGGCCGAGGATCGCCTTGATCTCGCTGGAATGTCGGCCGATGAGCTGCCGCAGTTGCGCGCTGGAAAAGCCCGACACCGCCTTGGCCGTATCGTTGAGCATGACGACCGCGCCGGCCTCGAAATCGCCTTTGACAGCGGTAATGCCCTTGGGCAGCAGGCTCTTTTTATTGGCGATCGCCTTGGCGGCCCCCGCATCGATCCGGATCTCGCCCTCGACCTTGCTGTTGAGGATCCAGCGTTTGCGGTTCGAGAGCTTTCGCTTGGGCATAAACACCGTACCCAGGGGCTTGCCCTCGAGGATCCGGGTGATGACATTGGCGGCCTTGCCGTCGGCCAGGACCATTCGACAGCCCGCATGGGCGGCAATCCGGGCCGCCTCGAGTTTGGTCTTCATCCCGCCGGTCGCGTGTCGGCTGCCGGCGCCGCCGGCGCGTTGCAGCATCGCCGCGGTCACCTCGAAGACCGCATCGATATGCTCGGCGTCCGTGTAGCGGCGGGGGTCCTGGGTATAAAGCCCGTCGATATCGCTAAGCATGATCAGCAGGTCCGCATCGAGCTTGCTGGCGACTAGGGCGCTGAGCTTGTCGTTGTCACCGAAGGCCGTGCCGATCTCATCGGTGCTGACGCTGTCGTTTTCGTTCATGATCGGCACCACGCCGAGTTTCAGCAGTGTTTCGACCGCGTTGCGCAGGTTCAGGTAGGTCTTTCGTTCGCTGAGCACCTCGGCTGTCAACAGGACCTGGGCGGTCTTGATCCCGTCGCGGGCGAACGATTTGCGATACTCGGCCATCAGCAGCGGCTGGCCGATGGCCGCACAGGCCTGGCGCATCTTCGTGCTGCTGATACGTTTTTCGAGCTTCAACTCACCCGCGCCCATACCGATCGCGCCGCTGGTGATGATCGCGACCTGCCGGCCGGCGTTGACCAATTGTGCGACCTGGCGGCAGATTTTGCGGACATAGGCCGCATTGACCCGGCCATCCGGCCCGGCCAGGATATTCGTCCCGATCTTGATCACGATCCGTTTCGCTTTGCTGAAATTTCGCATTTTTATCGTTCCTGTACCTTCCTGTCACACAAATACCGGATTATAACGCAGAGTGCCCACATGAGAAACCCTAATTTTCTGTGAATAACGAAAGACTGAAAGACCTAAGCACAAAACTTCATATCTTCACAGAGAACCACAGAGATGTAACTCAAAACTAAAAACTCACGACTTGCAACGAACCGAAACCACAGGATTTCACGGATTATCACAGATTCACTCGGTTTTACTTTCATACTTTTCATACCCTTCATACTTTCACACTTTTCATACTTTCAGACTTTCACACCTTACACC